>NZ_JBRREF010000046.1:0-39837 GCF_056760135.1 Stenotrophomonas sp. STEN023
GCGGCTCGCCCCCCGGTCCGCCCCCCCCCCAACAACCCTGCGCCCACCACACTCCGGTGGAGGCGCGGCCCCCCCCCCCCGCGAAGCTGGCAATGCTGCAGCAGCGGGACGCATCGTCATCTGATGATGTACGAGCTTCGCGGCTTACACCGCTCCCACAAAATCCAGAAGCAAAAAAAAAGCCGGCTTAGCCGGCGTTTTTTTTACTTCACATCCACCCAGACAAGATGGTGGTCGCTACCGTCGGCGATCTTCGCTTCCGGGCTGTCATTGGCTGGCCAGAACACGCCGCTGCCGATATAGCTCAGGCCGGAGGAGGGCAGTACATAGTCCAGACGCATCGTGCCCGAGCGCGGGCCGAAGTCGCCGGTGGCATGCTGCGGCGCGCCGCGGCGGACGATGCCTTTCTCGGCATAGGCCAGGCTGGTCTGCTCGGCACCGACGCTGGTCGGGGTCGGGTAGCGCAGCACGCGCGGGTGTTCCAGCAGTTCGAGGATGGCGTCGTGGCGGCCGTCACCATCGGCCGGATCGTTGTTCAAGTCGCCAACGATGACGAAGCGCGCGTCAGCGGCGAGGCCACCGCACGCGCCCTTGTCATCGCACAGCCAGGGCTTGTCGCCGCCGTCCAGGTATTCCTTCCACAGCCGCAGTTCGTCGTGGTTGCGCGCGGCATTGCGCTTTTCCTTGCCATCGAACACCGGCGGAGTGGGGTGCGATGCCAGCACGTGCACGGTGCCCAGCGGGGTGCGCACCGGCACATCCCAATGCGATTTGGACGACAGCCGCAGCTGTGACCACACCGCATCCGGCCAGAACGACTTGCCGGTGCTCGGGTCGGTTGGGCGCAACGCATCCGGCATCGTGCTCCACTTCAACAGCTGGAAGGTGCGCACGGCGGCTTCATCGATCGGGTACCTGGACAGCACCAACATGCCGTACTGGCCCGGGTGCAGGCCGTAGCCCCAGGCATCGTTGCCGCGTTCGCGGCCCTTGCCACCGACGCTGCCGTTGTTGTCCAGGTCCAGTCCGCTTGGCACGCCGGTGTTGACCGGAGCCAGATAGCGGTACGGGTACTTCAGTGCATCGCCGCCGCCGGGCTGGGCGACTTCCAGATAGCGTTGCTGGAACAGGTCGGCGGCGCGGTGGGCGTCGTCGAAATCGAATTCGTTGAGCAGGACCAGATCCGGCCGGGTCTGCTGCAGCACAGCAGCGATCTTGCGCGCGTGCGCGCTGTCGCCCTGCAGTTCGCGGATCAGGCCGCCTTCTTCTTCGGAGTACAGCGAGGTGTTGTACGTCGCCAGCCGCAGCTGCTCCGGCGCGGCGGCGCTGCCGCTGGGTGAGGTGGAACAGGCTGCCAACAGCAGGGTCATCGGGGCGAGTAGGGTTGAGATGCGCATCCGCCGATTTTCTCACGTCGCCATGACGATAAGGCGAAATGAGCGCTGGCAAAAACACGGACGCCCCGCGAGCGGGGCGTCCAGGGACAGCGTTGCTACGTTGCTTAGAACGAGCAACCCATCGCGCCGAAGCTGGTCTTTGCCTGTTCCAGCGCGGTCTTGCACTGATTGGCCAGCTCGGTCTTGTCGGTCACGCCTGCCCAGGCGCTACGCGACTGCTCGATGCCCTGCTTCATCATGTCGCGCTGGGCTTCGGGAACCTTGTCGCTGATGCATGCGTAGACCTTTTCCAGGTACTGATCGCATTCCGGAACGCCGGTGCCGGCCTTGACGGTGTCGGTGGCCGGAGCCGGGGTGACTTCGGCTGCAGCTGCTGCCGGAGCAGCGGCCGGGGTGGCTGCCGGTGCGTCGGTGGCCGGGGTTTCGGCCTTCTTGCAGCCAGCGAGGGCCAGGGTGCCAATGGCAGCCAGAATCAAAAGTTGGGTCTTCACGCATTACTCCTGTTGAATGGATACTTCCTTGCGCCATCACGTTGCGCGATGACATTCCTATTTTGCATAAATCCCGGTTAAATAAGTATCAAGGGCCGTCACAATTGAGCGCGGTCCCGATCACGGCAGGCCGAGACCGCCGTCCTGCTCGCCCAGCACCCAGCGCTTGCCATCGAAATATTCCAGCGGGCTGTAGCGGCGCTTGTAGTCCATCTTGCGGTGGCCGTTGATCCAGTAGCCCAGATACAAGTGCGGCAAGCCAGTGCGCTGCGCCCAGGCAATCTGCTGCAGGATGCCGAAGGTGCCGAGGCTGCGTTTTTCCTGCTCAGGATCAAAGAACGTATACACCGCGGACAGGCCGAGCTCGGTGACATCGGTGACCGCAACGGCCAGCAGTTGCCCGCGTTCGCCGCCGGCACCGGGCGCGCGGATTTCCATGAAGCGGCCATGTGACCAGCTACCGACCAGGAACTGGTCGAACTCGTGCGGGCCGTGTTCGTCCATGCCGCCCTTGGCGTGGCGGTGGGCGAGGTAGCGCCGATACAGCGCGAATTGTTCGTCGGTGCGCTCGGCCGGCAGAATCCGGCATTGCAGGTCGGCGTTGTGCGCCAGGCAACGGCGCTGGCTGCGGTCAGGGCGGAAACGCGCCACCGGGATGCGCACTGGCACGCAGGCGCGACAGCCTTCGCAATGCGGGCGGTACACAAGGTCGCCGGAGCGGCGGAAGCCCCAGGTCAATGCCATCGGGTAAAGCGCGCCCAACCGCTCGTCCTGGGGATCCAGCACCAGGTCTCTTGCCTGCCGTTCCGGCCAATAGCCACAGGGGTGCTCGCCGGTCTGGAACAGGCGCAGTTCTTCGTTGTTTTCGCCGTGGGCTGCCATGCGCACAGCATAGCCGTGGCGCGTCGCAAAACCTGCGCCTGTCTGCGTGATGAATATTGCCGGCGCAGCGGTCAACCGAGCTGCAGGTTGGCGCGTTGACCGTAGCAAGGACGCAATGCCGCGTCCGCAGCCTCACCACGGAGCCCCACCATGACCAAGACCCACCGCAAACCTCTCCTCCTGCTGGCGATGCTGCTGGCCACCTCGGCGACCGGCTTGGTGTTCGCGGCTGCGCCGACCAGCACCAGCCCGGCGCCGCAACGCCTGGATGCCAACAATGACGGCGTGGTTGATCGCCAGGAAGCTGCGGCACTACCGCGCCTTGCGCAGCGTTTCGACGAGTTGGACAAGAACAAGGACGGCAAGCTGTCGCGCGAGGAACTGCCGCGTCCGCGTCATGGCGCACGTCACGGCGGTGATCGCCACGGTGGCCATCACGGCCAACGCGACGGCGGTTTCATGCGCGGGATGGATACCGACAACGATGGCCGCATCAGTGCCGCCGAATACCAGGCCAATTTCGCTCGCCTGGACGTCAACAAGGACGGCTACATCGACCAGGCTGATCGCCAGGCCCGTGCCGAACAGCGCCGCGCCGAATGGTTTGCCAAGGCCGATACCAACAAGGACGGCAAGTTGAGCCCGGAAGAACTGCAGGCCGCACGCAAGGACGGTCACCGCGAGCATCGTGGCCCGCGCGGCCCGATGCCGCCGCAGGCTCCAGCTACGAAGTAAGTTGCAACAAGGCGCCGATCGACAACACCCCCGCTGGCAACAGCGGGGGTGTTTTGTTGCTGGATTTCAGTGCTGCAGCAAAGCGTACAGCGTCGCCATCACTGCCAGCAGCGATGCGCTGACCACGGCGCTGCGCCCGAACATGCTCTGATAGATCCAGGATGGGCCGTTGCGGCCATGCCGGGCGGCATCACGAGCAAGCATCGGCGCCATCATGCGCGGCAGCGTGACCAGGTACTGGTAGTTCAACACCGCCATGCCTATTGCCAGGGTCAGCAGTCCGCCAACCGGGCCCATACGGAGCACAACGCCGGCCATGGCGCAGATGCAGAACACCAGGGCGCTGACGGTGTGCAGGCGCATGAAACGGCGTACACGCAGGGTTTCCTCCGGCGTCTCGGCATAGTGCAGCAGGTAGATATTGGTGAGATAGGCCCCAACCGTGCCAAACACGACTGCGCCCGCCACGATCCATAGATCGAAAGGGTTCTCGAACAATGCGTTTACGGCGGCACCGAGTGTTCCCGCGGCCGCACCGCTGCCGGCGGTGTTGACGCCAAGAGTGCCGACCCCCAGTTTGCCAGCGCTGGTGCCGGCAACACCTGCACCGCTGGCAATGATCGCAGCGCTGGCTACGCCAGGAGCGGCCAGCATCAGCG
Organism: Stenotrophomonas sp. STEN023; assembly: GCF_056760135.1. Classification (NCBI taxonomy): domain Bacteria; kingdom Pseudomonadati; phylum Pseudomonadota; class Gammaproteobacteria; order Lysobacterales; family Lysobacteraceae; genus Stenotrophomonas; species Stenotrophomonas sp. STEN023. The sequence goes on from NZ_JBRREF010000046.1 coordinate 4,165, forward strand.
CCGAGCTGACCACGGCGGCGAAGGCCGCGCTCGGCGCCGAGTTGCGTGCGAATTCACCAAAGCGCTTGAGCATTTCCTCGCGGACACTGGCGCGGGCACGCGACAGGCGCTTGCGCACGGCGGCATCGCTCAGCCCCAGCAGCATGGCGACCTGCTGCGAGCTTTGCCCTTCGCGGTAGTACAGCAGCAGGGCTTCGCGGCTGTCCTCGGGCAGGGCCGAGATGATTTCCTCGGCGACCAGTTCTTCCTCCACCCGCGCCATCACATCAACGCCGTTGGGTGCAGGGTCGGCGGCCATGCTGATGGCGATTTCCGCAGCCTCTCCGCTGAGCGGCCGGTTGCGGTTGGCACGCAGCCAGTCGCGGGCCAGGTTGCGGGTGATCTGCCGCAACCACGGCAGGAAACTGGAGGCGTTGTTGAGCTGGGTCAGCTGCTGCCAGGCCTTGATGAAGGCTTCCTGGGCGATGTCCTCGCTGGCCTGGACGTCGCGGGTGATGGCCAGGGCAATCGCAGTCACCGTGTTCTGGCAGGCCAGCACGATGCGCCCATAGGACTGCGTGCAGCCCTGGCGGGCGGCAGGCAGTTCGTTCTGCAGCATGATTTCCAGCGTTTCGGTGCTCATCGGACAGGCCTTTTCGACGGTACTGCCAAACAGGACGGGCACCGAAGCCCAATGTGACCGATTATTTTTCCGGTGCCGGTGCCGGTGCCGGTGCCGGTGCCGGCGGCGCGGCGTCAGGCTGGGACTGGATGCGGACGCGGAACTCGTCTTCGCTGGGTTGCTGTTGGGCCGGCTGCACCTGCGCGGCGGGGGCGGCCGGAGCAGCGGTCGGCGCAGTGCGATGGCGCATCATGATCACCAGCGCCACGCCGGCAATCACCACCAGCAGGGCGATGCGGATCCGCCACGCCCAACTCCGCCCATTGCTGGCTTCGCCTGGGGTTTCGCGGAAGGCGTACTCGGCGGTGGGGTGGTCGCGGCGGGTGGTGTCGAGCAGGCGCTTGTCGCGCAGGATCTCCCGTGCACGCGGCTGGTCATTGGCGTGCACCACCCAGACCGCGGGCTGGTTCTCGTTGTTGACCTTGTCGGTATAGCTGAACTGACCGCGGCGCTTGCTGTGGTACGAGCGGCCGTTGGTGACGCGCACCTCGATACCGGCATCGCGCAGGATCTGCGCCACGCCTTCGGCGTTCTCGACGCGCTGGCTGCTGAAAATCTTGCGCATGGTTCAGCCCTTGCTCGCTTCGTTGTCGTCGGGGGTCACGCGGATCAGGCCTTCCTGTGCGGTACTGGCCACCAGCACGCCATCGCGGGTGTAGAACTGGCCACGCGCCAGGCCGCGCGAATCCTGCGCGCTCGGGCTGTCCAGCGAGTACAGCAGCCAGTCGTCGGCGCGGAACGGGCGGTGGAACCAGATGGCGTGGTCCAGCGAGGCCATCTGCACATGCGGCTGGTAATAGCTGATGCCGTGCGGGAAGGTCGCGGTGCCGAGCAGATGGAAGTCCGAGGCATAGGCCAACAGCGCCTGATGCAGCTCCGGCGCATCGCCGATCTTCTCGTTCAAACGCAGCCACACCTGGTGGTAGGGCGGGCGCTTGGGTGGGTTCAGTTCGTCACGCGGATAGACATGGCGGAACTCGAACGGACCACCGCGCGAAAGCCAGCGCTGCACCTTCACCGGCAGCCGCTCCAGCACGTCGGCCGGCACCGGGCGATTGGGCTCGATGTCTTCGGGCTGCGGGACGTCGGGCATCTTGTGCTGGTGCTCGGCGCCGCTCTCGGCCTGCTGGAATGAGGCCGCACAGAAGAAGATCACCTTGCCGTGCTGGATCGCGGTGACCCGGCGCACCGAGAAGCTGCCGCCGTCACGGGTGCGGTCCACGTCATAGACGATGGGGTGATCGATATTGCCGGCGCGCAGAAAATAGGCGTGCAGCGAGTGCACGTGGCGGCCGTTCTCGACCGTTGCCTGCGCAGCCGCCAGTGCCTGGCCCAGCACCTGGCCGCCGAACACGTATTTGGTGCCGATATCGCGGCTCTGGCCACGGAACAGGTTGTCCTCCAGCCGCTCCAGCGACAGCAGGTCAATCAGTTCGGAGACCACGGGTTCGGGCGTGTTGGACAAGGCGGCGGCCTTCTTTTCGACAGGCCGCGATTATAGGCGAGCAGGGGAGGGGGAACGCAGGCAGGTGCAGCTGCCGGTAGCGATCCCCAGCACGGATCGAGTGATGCTCAGCTCTTGCCCAGGCGAGCAGCCAAGGCTTGCAACGCGCCCTGCGCATCCGGCGAGAACCAGGCCTCGACGAAGCGTTCCAGCTGGATGTGCTCGGCCTGCATGGCCTCATGCAGGTCGGCGCGGGCGATGGCGCGGGTCTGCAGCATAGGCTGCGGCGGCAGCTTGAGCTGGGCCTGCAGCCAGCCGATGGCGCGTTCGACCACCTGCGCTGCGCCGTCGGCCAGCTCATCGACCAGGCCGATTTCCAGGGCGCGCTCGGCGCTGACCAGCTGGCCGCCGGTCAGCAAGACGCCGGCTCGGTGGTGGCCGACCACGCGGCGCATCAGCCGCTGGATGCCTTCCGGAGCGACCAGGCCCACCTGCACCTCGTTCAGGCCGATCACATAGGGTTTTGCCGGGTCGGCACTGCGTGCCATCACCCGGTAATCGCAGCACAGCGCCAGTACGCAGCCGCCGGCCGGTGAATGCCCGGTCAGCGCGGCCACCACCGGCACGCGGCTTTCGGCCAGTACCCGTGCAGCGCCGAAGAAGGCCTGCCAGCTGTCCATCAACTTGCGCCTGTCATCGCCATGCGAGAGCAGGTGCGGCACGTCCATGCCGCCGGTGAAGATGCGCTCGCTGCCGGACAGCACGATGCCGTGCACGTCATCGGTCATGGCCAAGGTGACGGCGGCAATCAGCGCGCGGCACAGTTCGGTGTCCAGTGCGTTGACCGGCGGCCGCGCCAGGCGCAGTTCACGGATGGGGCCATGGTTGATCACTTCGATGAGCGTGGTCATGCTGCGGGTTCTCGTACGGCAAGGAGTCGTGGCCTGATGATAACCAAACCATTCGTGTGCGTATTGTTGGCCTTGGTTGCGTTCGAGGCGGCAGCTGCAGCGCCGGCCTGTGTGAGCGTGGAGCAGGGTTGGGTGCGGTTGACCCCGGCGGCGACGCGGATGGCGGCGGGCTTTGCGCGCATTCGCAACGGCTGTGCCGGTGAGGTGGTTGTCATCGGTGCGGGCAGCAAGGCCTTTGCTGATGTGTCGTTGCATGAAACCACGGTGACGGAAGGCGTCAGCCGGATGCGCGAAATCGAACGCTTGCCGATTGCCGCGGGCGCGTCGGTCGAGCTGAAGCCCGGCGGCCTGCATTTGATGCTGATGCAGCCGGAAGTGCCGCTGACCGACGGCGCGCAGTTGCCGTTGCGGCTGAGCCTGGAAAATGGAACCAAGGTCGACGGAATGCTGCAGGTACGACGTGAGGCGCCCGCGCGTTGATCAGGCCTGGGCCTGTTTCAGCCAGTCGCGCGGCGACATTCCGGTTTTGGCGTTGAATACCCGCGACAGCGCCGAGGCATTGGCATAACCGAGTTCGTCGGCCAGCGTCTTGATCGGCCGGCCTTGGCGCAGCCGGCGCTGGGCCAGTGCAATGCGCCAATCGGTGAGGTAGTCCAGCGGCGTCTGTCCGACGATGTCGCGAAAACTGTTGGCAAATGCAGTGCGCGACATGCCTGCCTGCTCGGCGAGGCTGATGAGTGTCCAGCTCTCGCCCGGACGATCGTGCATGGCGGCCAATGCGCGCGCCAAACGCTGATCCGACAGCCCGGTGATAAAGCCGGCAGGTATCCCGGCTTCCTGCGGATGATCCAGCAGCCAGCGCAGCAGCTGGATGACCACGACTTCGAACAGACGATCGGTGAGCAGGCGTTGGCCGCAGCGGACGTTGTCGGTTTCGTTGAACAGCAGTTCCAGCGTCAGCGCCAGGCCGGGGATGCGCGCCAGTGGTAGCGCGATCAAGGACGGCAGGCCGCGTACCAGCGGATGCGCGATGCCGCCATCGAAGTCCAGGCGGGCACAGGTGAAATCGGCGCCCTCGCGTGGCGGGTTGTGGAAGCGATGGCTGAACGGGCGCGGATAGAACAGCAGTGTCGGCTCCTCGAAGTGCATCGAGGCAGGGATATCGCGGCTGCCGGGATGGCTGACCTCGAGCTGGCCACGCCGCAGTACGTGCAGGTAGGCGTGGCCTTCCCCCGCATCGAAGCTGGTCAGCCCGCATAGCGGGCCGGAGTGGAACAGCTGCGCCTGGAAGTGGAAGTTCTCCAGGACGCCGGCCAGGCGATCCACGGGCGGGAGGCTGCTCATCTGTATCAATTGGTTTATTTGGTGGACTGATCGTATCAAATGGTTCGGGTTCGGGCGGGATACTTCTTTCACGGGCTGACGGCCCGGCAAACATCCCAACCGATCAGGAGATCACCATGTCACGCATCAATCTTGAAACCCGGACCGCCCCCGCCGCCAGCCAGCCGCTGCTGGCGCAGATCCATCAGGCCTTCGGCGCGACGCCGAACATGTTCAAGGCGGTGTCCAATTCCCCGGCTGCGCTGCAGAGCATGTGGGCTGCGTTTGGCGCACTGGGCAAGGGCAGCCTTGGCGGCAAGCTGGGCGAGCAGCTCGCCGTTGCGATCGCCAACCGCAATCGCTGTGAGTACTGTCTGGCCGCGCATACCGTGCTGGGGCAGAAGGCGGGTGCTAGCGCTGTTGAAATGGCATCGGCACAGGCGGGTCAGTCCGGAGATGCACGTACTGCTGTGGCATTGCGATTCGCGCTGAAAGTAGTGGAGCAGCGTGCGCAGCTGGACGATGCCGATGTGGCCGAGCTGCGTAGCGTGGGCTTCGGTGACGAACAGATCGTCGAGATTCTCGCCCATGTGGCGTTGAATCTGTTCACCAACTACATCAACGTGGCGTTGGATGTGCCGGTGGATTTTCCGAAGGTGGCGTTGAAGTAAGGCTGCGCGAAGGCAGGCAGTTCGCCGCCGAGCCCGCAACTGCAGCTGAAGCCCGCAACTGCAGCTGAAGCCCGCAACTGCAGCTGAAGCCCGCAACTGCAGCTGAAGCCCCTCTCCCGCTCGCGGGAGAGGGGTTGGGGTGAGGGCGCTTTAAAGCTCCAAAAGCTCTAAAAGCTTTAAAAGCTTTAAAAGCTCCCCTCATCCGCCCTTGCGGGCACCTTCTCCCGCATGCGGGAGAAGGGATGCGTCACACGCTTCGTGCGCTGATGGCTCAGCTCGAAGCACCCCGAACAGCCTCAGGCAACGGCGCACTCTTGCCCGTCTGCGTATCCATCCACACCACCACCACATTGCCGTCCGAATACAGCTTGCTGTCGTCGTTCTGGTCAACGATGCGGTGGCCAATGGTCACGCTGCTGTTGCCCAGGCGTTCGACGAACAGCTCGACCACGATGTCGTTCGGCCACACGATCGGCAAGCGATAGTTGATGTTGGTGTTGGCCACCACCGGTGCGATGCGGTCCGTCATCGACACGCCTTCCACACCCAGCATCCAGCGCACGCGCGCTTCTTCCAGATAGGAGACGTACTTTGCGTTGTTGACGTGGCCCATCGAGTCCATGTCACGCCAGCGCACGCTGATCGGTATGCGGGCCAGTTGCTTGTGTTCGTTACTCATTTTGCAGCCTTCTTCTTGGCGGGTGCGGCAGCCTTCTTTACGGCCGTTTTCTTGACCGGCTTTTCCTTGCGCGGCGGACGCGCATCGGGCTTGTTGGCCACGGCTGCCGGTTGCTCCGGACGCGCGCTGGTACTCGGCAGCATCTTGGCCAGGAACTGGCCGGTGTAGGAATCAGGATGTGCCGCCACGTCTTCCGGCGTACCAGTGACCAACACCGTGCCACCGCGGTGGCCACCTTCCGGACCGAGATCGACGATCCAGTCAGCAGTCTTGATCACGTCCAGGTTGTGCTCGATCACCACCACTGTATTGCCTTCGTCGCGCAGCTTGTGCAGCACGCCGAGCAGGGCTTCGATGTCGTGGAAGTGCAGGCCGGTGGTCGGCTCGTCGAGGATGTACAGGGTGCGGCCGGTGTCGCGGCGCGACAGTTCCTTGGACAGCTTCACGCGCTGTGCTTCACCACCGGACAGCGTGGTCGCGCTCTGGCCCAGCTTGATGTAACTCAGGCCAACGTCCATCAACGTTTCCAGCTTGCGCGCAATCGACGGCACCGGCTCGAACAGGCGCAGGGCATCTTCGACCGTCATCTGCAGCACGTCGTTGATGTTGAAGCCCTTGTAGAGGATCTCCAGCGTCTCGCGGTTGTAGCGCTTGCCGTGGCAGACGTCGCAAGGCACATACACGTCCGGCAGGAAGTGCATTTCCACCTTGATCAGGCCATCGCCCTGACAGGCTTCGCAGCGGCCGCCACGCACGTTGAAGCTGAAACGGCCCGGCGAGTAACCACGCGCACGCGCCTCCGGCACCTGTGCGTACAGCTCACGCAGCGGCGTGAACAGGCCGGTATACGTCGCCGGGTTGGAGCGCGGGGTGCGGCCAATCGGCGACTGGTCGATGTCGACGACCTTGTCGAACAGGTCCAGCCCCTCGACGCTCTTGTACTTGGCAATCGGGTGCGAAGAGCCGTTGATCTCGTTGGCGGCCAGCGAGAACAAGGTGTCGTTGATCAGCGTCGACTTGCCTGAGCCGGACACGCCGGTGACGCAGGTCAGCAGGCCGGACGGAATATCCAGGTCCACGTTCTTCAGGTTGTTGCCACTGGCGCCGCGCAGGCGCAGGGTCATCTTCGGATTGGGCTTGTGTCGGCGTGCCGGGATCTCGATGCGGCGCTTGCCTGACAGGTACTGGCCGGTCAGTGAGCGCGGTGCATCCAGCAGGTCCTGCAGCTGGCCCTGGCCGACGATTTCGCCGCCATGCACGCCTGCGCCGGGGCCGATATCGACCACGTAATCGGCCAAGCGGATCGCGTCTTCGTCATGCTCGACCACGATCACCGTATTGCCCAGATCACGCAGACGGGTGAGGGTGCCGAGCAGGCGCTCGTTGTCGCGCTGGTGCAGGCCGATGGACGGCTCGTCGAGCACATACATCACGCCGACCAGACCGGCACCGATCTGCGAAGCCAGACGGATACGCTGCGCTTCACCGCCGGACAAGGTGTCGGCCTTGCGCTCAAGGGTGAGGTAATCAAGGCCGACATCGACCAGGAAGCCGAGCCGCTCGCCAATCTCTTTGACGATCTTGGTGGCGATCTCGCCACGCCAGCCGGGCAGGCTCAGTTCGCTGAAGAAGCGCTTGGCTTCGTCGATCGGCAGCACCGCGATTTCCGGCAACGGACGATCAGCGACAAACACATTGCGCGCTGCCTTGTTCAAGCGTGCGCCCTTGCACTCCGGGCACGGCCGCGAGCTGATGTACTTGGCCAGCTCCTCGCGCACGGCCGGCGATTCGGTCTCGCGGTAGCGGCGTTCGAGGTTGGGGATGATGCCTTCGAAGCGGTGCTTGCGCTGGTTGCGGCCACCGGCTTCGGTGAAATAGGTGAAGGTGATCTGGTCTTCGCCGCTGCCGTACAGCACGGCCTGCTTGACGTTGTCCGGCAGCGACTGCCAAGTGGCATCCACATCGAACTTGTAATGCTTGGCCAGCGAGGCGATCAGCTGGAAGTAATAAGCATTGCGACGGTCCCAGCCGCGTACCGCACCGGCGGCCAGCGACAGTTCCGGATGCACGACCACGCGGTTCGGGTCGAAGAACTCGGCCACACCCAGGCCATCGCAGCCCGGGCAGGCGCCGACCGGCGAGTTGAACGAGAACAGCCGCGGTTCCAGCTCAGGCAGCGCGTAATCGCAGACCGGGCAGCTGTACTTGGAGGAGAACAGCTGCGGCGTGCTGTCGGCGGCATCCAGGGTCATCACCGTGGCCATGCCATCGCCCAGCTTGAGCGCGGTTTCAAAGCTTTCGGCCAAGCGCTGTTTGATGTCTTCGCGCGGGCGGAAACGATCAACCACGGCCTCGATGGTGTGCTTCTGGCGCAGGGTCAGCGCCGGCACTTCATCGATTTCGTATAGCTCGCCGTCAACGCGTACGCGCACGAAGCCCTGCGCACGCAGTTGGTCGAAGACCTGTGCATGCTCGCCTTTGCGATCACGGATGACCGGCGCCAGCAGCATGTAGCGTTGTTCCGGATCCAGGGTCAGTACCTGATCAACCATCTGGCTGACGGTCTGCGCTTCCAACGGATAGCCGTGGTCAGGGCAGCGCGGGCTGCCGACGCGGGCGTAGAGCAGGCGCAGGTAGTCGTAGATCTCGGTGATGGTGCCGACGGTGGAGCGGGGGTTGTGCGAGGTCGACTTCTGCTCGATGGAGATCGCCGGCGACAGGCCTTCGATGTGATCCAGGTCGGGCTTCTCCATCACGCTCAGGAACTGCCGCGCATACGCCGACAGCGACTCGACATAGCGGCGCTGGCCTTCGGCGTAGATGGTGTCGAACGCCAACGAGGACTTGCCCGAGCCGGACAGGCCGGTGATCACGATCAGTTTGTCGCGGGGCAGGTCGAGATCGATGTTCTTGAGATTGTGCGTCCGCGCACCGCGGATGCGGATGAAATCCATCGCCATGGGAAATCCGATTTGGAGCGCTGCCGGCTGGGCCGGAAGCAGGATGTGTGGGGGCGTCGCTGACGGCAGTCAATCAGCCTAGCGGCCTTGTCATTTGGGGGCAATTGCCAGTTTTGCCAGTGCTGTTTCCCGCCAGTGGGCCGGATACCGGCGCGGGGGGGGGGGGCCGGGGGGGGGGCCGGCCGGGGGGGGCGCGCCCGGGCGGGTCAGGGCAGGGGGTGGGTTGACCCGAGCTCGGTCTGCCCGGTAAAATCCCGCTTCTGTCCGCCCTCGATGGCGGGCAAGGCGACCACAATAACTACAGAGGAAGTCTGGTCATGTATGCAGTTCTGGTAACTGGCGGTAAGCAGTACCGCGTCGTTCAGGGTGAAACCCTGCGCGTGGAAAAACTCGAAGTCGAAGCTGGCAACGAGATCAAGTTTGACAACATCCTGATGCTCGGCGATGCCGACGGCATCAAGCTGGGTGACGCGCTGAAGGGCGCTTCGGTGACCGCCAAGGTTGTGGCTCATGGCCGCGCCGACAAGGTCCGGATCATCAAGTTCCGTCGCCGCAAGCACCACATGAAGCGTCAGGGTCACCGTCAGTACTACACCGAAATCGAAATCACCGGCATCGCCGGCTAATTGCTAAGGAGCATCCGTCATGGCACATAAAAAGGGCGTAGGTTCCTCGCGCAACGGTCGCGATTCCAACCCGAAATACCTCGGCGTCAAGATCTTTGGTGGCCAGGCCATCGAAGCTGGCAACATCATCGTGCGTCAGCGCGGCACCCAGTTCCACCCGGGTGCAGGCGTCGGCCTGGGCCGTGACCACACGCTGTTCGCGTTGGTTGATGGCAAGGTTGAGTTCACGGTGAAGGGTGCCAACAAGCGCCGTACCGTCAGCGTTGTCACGGAAGCTTAATTCCGTACACGCAAGCCGCCCATACTCCGGTGTGGGCTGCTGACGAGAGCCCCGCTTCGGCGGGGTTTTTCGTTGGAACCCCGACATTCCGGGGTGCAGGGCCGATAATGGGCTGTACCTGCTTCTGCTATTCCCCCAATCCCCATTTCCCAATCCCGGCGTTAAATTCATGAAACTTGTAGACGAAGCGGAGATCGAAGTCATCGCTGGCAAAGGCGGCAATGGCTGTATCGGCTTTCGCCGCGAAAAGTTCATTCCGCTCGGTGGTCCGGATGGTGGCGATGGCGGCAATGGCGGCAGCGTCTGGATCCGTGCCGACGAAAACCTGAACACCCTGGTCGACTTCCGTCATGACCGCATCTTCAAGGCGCAGCGCGGCGAGAACGGCATGGGCCGCCAGGCCTATGGCAAGGGCGGCGAAGACCTGGTCATCACCGTGCCGGTCGGCACCGTGGTGATGAACGTCGACACCGACGAAGTCATTGGCGACATGACCGCGCATGGCGATCGCCTGCTGGTTGCCAAGGGCGGCAAGGGTGGCCTGGGCAATATGCACTTCAAGAGCTCCACCAACCGCGCGCCGCGTCAGGCGCTGCCGGGTGAAGAGGGTGAGGAGCGCCTGCTCAAGCTGGAGCTGAAGCTGCTGGCCGACGTTGGCCTGCTGGGCTTCCCCAATGCGGGCAAGAGCACCTTGATCCGCGCCGTTTCGGCGGCGACGCCGAAGGTGGCTGATTACCCATTCACCACTTTGTACCCGAACCTGGGTGTGGTGAAGGTCGAGAATTACCGCAGCTTCGTGATCGCCGATATTCCGGGGCTGATCGAGGGTGCGGCTGACGGTGCCGGCTTGGGTGCGCAGTTCCTGCGCCATCTGCAGCGCACTCGTCTGTTGTTGCACCTCGTCGACATCTCGCCGATGGAAGGTGGTGTTGAGGGCATTTCGCCGGTTGAGCAGGTGCGTGCGATCGAGCGCGAGCTCGGCAAGCATGACCCGGAGCTGCTGGAGAAGCCGCGCTGGCTGGTGCTGAACAAGGCCGACCTGATGTTCGAGGATGAGGCCAAGGAGGCGGCTGAGCAGATCATCAAGGAGCTGGGTTGGACCGGCCCGTGGTATCTGGTGTCGGCACTGGGTCGTGAAGGTACCTGGCCGATCATGAAGGACATCATGGCGTCCTTCGATCAGCAGAAGATTCTGGAAGCTGAAGAGCGTCACGCAGCGGGCGAATGATTTTTCGCTGCTAGCTGATGCTTGAGGAAAACCCGGCGAAAGCCGGGTTTTCTGTTTTGGCTTTAGCTTTAGCTTTAGCTTTGGCTTTGGCTTTGGCTTTGGCAGTGGCAGTGGCAGTGGCAGTGGCAGTGGCAGTGGCGGTGGCAGTGGCTGGTGCTTGTGCTTAAAGCCCCTCTCCCGCCTGCGGGAGAGGGGTTGGGGTGAGGGCAAGCTTTTGCTTGAAAAGCCAAATCCAGGTCAAAGGCCCCCCTCATCCGCCCTTCGGGCACCTTCTCCCGCAAGCGGGAGAAGGGAGTTGTTCAGGCTTTTCCTGGTCGGCCCAAAGCCAAAACCACAGCCAAAGCCAAGGCCACGGCTACAGCCAAAGCCAAAGCCAAAGCCAAAGCCAAAGCCAAAGCCAAAGCCAAAGCCAAAGCCAAAGCCAAAGCCAAAGCCATGTGGGAGGCGTCTGCCTCGCTTCCTCAAAAATCGCCCAACAAAAAACCCGACACGAGGCCGGGTTTTTCATGCCGGGAGTCTTGCGACTCCAGGTTGTTGCGCGGATCAGGCAGCCTTGATGGCTTTGATGCGTGCAGTCAAACGGCTCTTATGACGCGCAGCCTTGTTCTTGTGAATCAGGCCACGGGCGCTGAAACGGTCGAGGATCGGCTGGGCGACGGCAAAGGCTGCCTCGGCGCCAGCGGCGTCGTTGGCATCCAGAGCCTTGATCACCTTCTTGACGGCGGTGCGCAGCATCGAACGCTGAGCCGTGTTGCGCGCGTTGCGCACAACGGTCTGCTTGGCGCGCTTCTTGGCGGACTTGATATTGGCCACAGTGGTGGTTTCCTGAAAATCGATGTGGTGGGAACAGCAAGCATGCAAGTATGATGGCTGTCCGAATGAACGTCAAGTCAAGTTGTCAAGGGGGCCGTGGGTGAGTTCACCGCGCATGTTGCGGGGGCTGCTGTCGTTCAGCAGCATGACGATGATTTCCCGGGTTCTAGGCCTGGTACGCGATCAGGTTATCACTACCACCTTCGGTAGTAACGCCGTCACCGATGCCTTCTGGGTAGCGTTTCGGGTGCCCAATTTCCTGCGCCGCCTGTTCGCCGAGGGCTCATTCGCCACGGCCTTCGTGCCGGTCTTCACCGAGGTCAAGGAGACCCGTCCGCATGCCGATTTGCGCGAGCTGATGGCGCGGGTGTCCGGCACCTTGGGTGGCGCGCTGCTGGTGGTCACTGCGTTGGCGCTGATTTTCACGCCGCAGTTGGCCTTCCTGTTCAGCAGCGGTGCGACAGATCCGGCCAAGCAGGGCCTGCTGATCGATCTGTTCAGGTTGACCTTCCCATTCCTGCTGTTCGTCTCGTTGACGGCTTTGGCCGGAGGCGCGCTGAACAGTTTCCAGAAATTCGCTATGCCGGCGCTGACGCCGGTGATCCTCAATCTGTGCATGATCGCTGGCGCGCTGTGGCTGGCGCCGCGGCTGGGTGGCACGCCGGAGAAGCAGATTCTGGCGCTGGGCTGGGCGGTGCTGGCGGCCGGTGTGCTGCAGCTGCTGTTCCAGCTACCCGGGCTGAAGGGCATCAATCTGCTGACCCTGCCGCGTTGGGGTTGGAATCACCCGGATGTGCGCAAGGTGCTGACGCTCATGGTGCCGACCCTGTTCGGTTCCTCGGTGGCACAGATCAACCTGCTGCTGGATACGGTGATCGCTGCGCACCTGACCGATGGCTCGCAGTCGTGGCTGTCGCTGGCTGACCGCTTCCTGGAGCTGCCGCTTGGCGTGTTTGGGGTTGCTTTGGGTACGGTGATCCTGCCGGCGCTGGCCCGCCATCACGTCAAGACCGACGGCGAGGGCTTCTCCAATGCGCTGGACTGGGGCCTGCGCATGACCTTGCTGATCGCAGTGCCGGCCATGCTGGCCTTGCTGCTGCTGGCCGAGCCGCTGATCGCAACGCTGTTCCAGTACAAGAAGTTCACTGAATTCGACACCCAGATGACTGCGCTGGCGGTCTATGGCCTGAGTTTCGGGCTGCCGGCGTTCGCCTTGCTGAAGGTGGTGTTGCCGGCGTTCTACTCGCGCCAGGACACCAAGACCCCGGTACGTGCCGGTCTGGTGGCACTGGTCGCCAACATGGTCTTCAACTTCATCCTGCTGGCGGTGGTTTTCCACTTCATGGTGCCGCCGGAGCTGAAGGCGCAGGGCGTGATGGCGGCGCTGGGCAAGCAGCCGGGCCTGCACCTGGCGCTGGGTATTGCCAGTGCGCTTTCCAGTTACCTGAACCTGATCCTGCTCTGGCATTGGCTTGGCAAGACCGGCGTCTACCAGCGCCGGCCGGGCTGGGGGGGCTATCTGCTGCGTCTGGCTGTGGCCTGTGCGGCGATGGTTGCAGTGCTGTTGGGCCTGCTGCATTGGCTGCCGGAGTTCACTCCGATGGACAAATGGCAGCGTGCCAGTGCCCTGGCGCTGCTGGTTAGCGGTGGCGGTGCGAGCTATCTGCTGGCGATGATTGCGATGGGCTTCCGTCCGCGCGACCTGCGCGGCCACTGAGCCGCCCGTTATACTTCAGGGCTACACACGACAGAACCGGCCCATATGGGCCGGATCCGGATGGAATGAGCAGGCTTTTTAGAGACGTCGAAGGCGGGGTGTTGTTCCCGCAGGGAAGCGTGGTCTGCATTGGTGCCTTCGATGGCCTGCACCTGGGCCATCGGGCGCTGGTGCGCCACGCAGTTGCCCGTGCCCGCGCCTTGGGTGTGCCCGCCGTGGCCTTGGGCTTCGAGCCGCTGCCGCGCGAGTTCTTCGCCAAGGACAACCCGCCGCCGCGCTTGATGCTGGCCCGTGACAAGGTCGCCACGCTGCGTGAGCTGGGGGTGGACAGCGTCGGCCTGCTGCGCTTTGACGCCAAGATGGCGGCGATCACCGCCGAGGACTTCGTCCGCGACATGCTGGTGCGCCGGCTGGGTGCGCGTGAAGTCTGGATCGGCCCCAAGTTCCATTTCGGCAACCGCCGTGGCGGCGATATCGCGCTGCTGCAGGCGATGGGCGCCGAGTTGGGCTTCGTCGCCGGCGAGATCGAGCCGGTGCACCTGAACGGCGAGCGTATTTCCAGCACCCGCATCCGCGAGTTGATCGTGGCCGGCGAGTTCGCCCATGCCGGCGAATTGCTGGGCCGTCCGTACTCGATAGGCGGCCGGGTCGTGCGTGGGCGCCAGCTCGGACGCACCCTGGGTTTCCCCACCGCCAACTTGCGTTTCCCGAAAACACCCGCACTTTCTGGTATCTACGCTACGTGGGTGCATGGTGTGTTCGAGCAGCCATGGCCGTCGGTGTCGAGCTTTGGCACGCGCCCCACGGTTGAAGGTGTGGAGCCGCTGCTTGAGGCACATCTGTTCGACTTCAATGGCGATCTGTACGGCCGTCACATCGAAGTGGAGTTTGTTGCCAAACTGCGGGATGAAGAGAAGTTCAACGATCTGCCGGCCTTGACCGAGCAGATGCACCGCGACGCAGAGCAAGCGCGTCGCATCCTCAACGAACACAGATTGCGAGCTACCGCGTGAGCCAGGATTACAAAGCCACCCTTCATCTGCCAGCAACGGAGTTCCCGATGCGCGGCGATCTGCCCAAGCGCGAGCCGGGCATCCTGGCACGGTGGGAAGAGCAGGGCATTTACGCGCAGCTTCGCGAGAACGCGAAGGGCCGCCCGCTGTTCGTGCTGCACGACGGCCCGCCGTATGCCAATGGCCAGATCCACCTGGGCCATGCGGTCAACAAGATCCTCAAGGACATCATCGTCAAGTCGCGCTACATCGACGGCTTCGATGCGCCCTACGTGCCGGGCTGGGATTGCCACGGCCTGCCGATCGAAATCGCGGTCGAGAAGAAGTGGGGCAAGGTCGGCGTCAAGCTTGATGCCGAGCAGTTCCGGCAGAAGTGCCGTGAGTACGCCGAAGAGCAGATCAACCTGCAGCGCGCTGATTTCAAGCGCCTGGGTGTGATCGGCGATTGGGAAAACCCGTACAAGACGCTGAGCTTCGACTTCGAGGCCAATGAAATCCGTGCGTTGGCCAAGATTGTCGCCAACGGCCACCTGGTGCGCGGCGCCAAGCCGGTGCATTGGTGCTTCGACTGCGGCTCGGCGCTGGCCGAAGCTGAAATCGAATACCAGGACAAGACCTCGCCGGCGATCGACGTGGCGTATGCCGCGCGTGATTCCAAGGCGCTGGCCGCCAGCTTCGGTGTTGAGCTGCCGGCCGGTGTGGAAGTGGCGGTGCCGATCTGGACCACCACGCCGTGGACGCTGCCAGCTTCTCTGGCGGTGTCGCTGGGTGCGGACATCGACTACGCGCTGGTCGAAGGCCCTGCGCACAATGGCCAGCCGCGCTGGCTGGTGCTGGCCTCGGCGCTGGCCGAACGCTCACTAGGCCGCTACGGCGTGGCCGAAGTGGTCGTACATGGTCACGCCAAGGGTTCGGTGCTGGAAAACCAGCTGCTGGCACACCCGTTCTATGCCAATCGTGACATCCCGCTGCTCAACGGTGAGCACGTGTCCGATGCCGACGGTACCGGTGCGGTGCACACCGCGCCTGGCCACGGTCAGGAAGATTTCGCGGTCAGCCTGCAGTACGGGCTGATGGACAAGTACAACGCCGGCCAGATCAATCCGATCGACGGCAGCGGTGTGTACTTGCCGTCGACGCCGCCGGCTGGCACGGTCGAGCTGGCCGGTCAGCACCTGTGGAAAGCACAGCCGCTGATCGTCGAAGTGCTGCGCGAAAGCGGCGCATTGCTGGCTTTCTTCGAAATCCAGCACAGCTACCCGCATTGCTGGCGTCACCGCAAGCCGGTCGTGTTCCGTGCCACCCCGCAGTGGTTCATTTCGATGGACAAGGCCAATCTGCGCGACGACGCGATGGCAGCCATCGACAACGTGGGCTGGTTCCCGAGCTGGGGCAAGGCGCGTATCAGCAGCATGGTCGACGGCCGCCCGGACTGGTGCATCAGCCGCCAGCGTACCTGGGGCGTGCCGATTGCCTTGTTCACCCACCGCGAAACCGGCGAGCCGCACCCGCGCAGCGTCGAGCTGATGCAGCAGGTGGCCGACCGCGTGGAGCAGGGCGGCATCGACGTCTGGTATTCGCTGGACGCCAGCGAGCTGCTCGGCGATGAAGCCGCCCAGTACGAAAAGGTCACCGACATCCTCGATGTCTGGTTCGACTCCGGCGTCACCCACGAAGGCGTGCTGCTGGCACGTGGCTACGGCAAGCCGGCCGACCTGTACCTGGAAGGTTCCGACCAGCACCGCGGCTGGTTCCAGTCTTCGCTGCTGACCGGCGTGGCCATCGACAAGCACGCGCCGTACAAGCAGTGCCTGACCCACGGCTTCACCGTGGACGAGCACGGCCGCAAGATGTCCAAGTCGCTGGGCAACGGCATCGAGCCGCAGGAAATCATGCGCACCCTGGGCGCGGATATCCTGCGCCTGTGGATCGCCTCGGCCGATTACAGCAACGAGATGTCGCTGTCGCAGGAAATCCTCAAGCGCAATGCCGATGCCTACCGTCGCCTGCGCAACACCGCGCGCTTCCTGCTTGGCAACCTGGACGGTTTCGATCCGACCCAGCACCTGGTTGCGTTGCCGGACATGGTCGCCCTGGACCGCTGGATCGTGCATCGCGCGTTCGAGCTGCAGGAGAAGATCAAGGCCGCCTACGCCAACTACAACATGGCTGAGATCGTGCAGTTGCTGCTGAACTTCTGCAGCGTCGATCTGGGCTCGCTGTACCTGGACGTGACCAAGGACCGCCTGTACACCATGCAGGAAGATTCGCGCGGCCGCCGTTCGGCGCAGACGGCGATGTTCCATATTGCCGAAGCGTTCGTGCGCTGGGTTGCACCGATCCTCACCTTCACCGCCGAAGAGCTGTGGGGTTACCTGCCGGGCGAGCGCGTCGACAACGTGCTGTTCTCCACCTGGTATGACGGCCTGGCGCCGTTGCCGGCCGATGCACAGTTGAACGCTGCCGATTTCGATCAGCTGCTGGCGCTGCGCGAGCAGGTCTCCAAGGTGCTGGAGCCGATGCGTGCCAATGGCGCTATCGGTGCCGCGCTGGAAGCGGAGATCACTGTTGCTGCCAATGAAGAGCAGGCCGCACGCTGGCAACCGCTGGCCGACGAGCTGCGCTTCCTGTTCATCAGTGGCGATGTCAGCGTGCGCCCGGCGACCACCGACGAGGTGTTTGTCAGTGCGCAGCCGACCGACAAGTCCAAGTGCGTGCGTTGCTGGCATTACCGTGCCGACGTCGGCTCGGTGGAAGCACATCCGGAGCTGTGCGGCCGCTGCGTCAGCAACATCGATGGCGCTGGTGAAGACCGCCGCTGGTTCTGAACAAGGCATCAGGCGAAGCGGATGAGAAACCTCTCATCCGCTTCATCGCAGTCCACTACAGGCGTATTACATGCAAGCAAAGGCTGTTAAACCCAACGCGTTGATCTACCTGCTGGTGTCCGTGGTCGTCATTGGCCTGGACCAGTGGAGCAAGGCCTGGGTGCTGTCCAGCCTGCCCGAGTTCACGCCGGTGCCGGTGATTGATGGTTTCTGGAACTGGTACCGCACCTATAACACCGGCGCGGCATTCAGCTTCCTCAGCGATGCTGGCGGCTGGCAGCTGTGGTTCTTCACCTTCCTGGCTATCGCAATCAGTGGCCTGATGGCGTTCTGGTTGTCGCGCACGCCACGCGCCAACTGGCGCAGCGCGCTGCCGTATGCGCTGGTGATCGGTGGCGCCATCGGCAACGTCATCGACCGCCAGATTCATGGTCACGTGGTTGATTTCATTCAGTGGTATATCGGTGACCATTACTGGCCGTCGTTCAACATCGCCGACGCGGCGATTGTGGGTGGCGCCATCGGTATCGCCTTGATGGGCTTGCTTGATGGCAAGGCCGAGAAGAAGGCCGGATGATTCCGGCACCTGTTCCCGCATTTGCGACCGTCAGCGGTCGGAGTCGTTGAAGATGGACGTATTGCTCGCCAATCCCCGTGGTTTCTGTGCCGGTGTAGACCGCGCCATCGAGATCGTCAAACGCGCCATCGAAACCCTGGGCGCGCCGATCTATGTGCGCCATGAAGTGGTGCACAACCGTTTCGTGGTCGACGACCTGAAGGCACGCGGCGCCATCTTCGTTGAGGAACTCGACGAAGTGCCGGATGGAAATACCGTCATCTTCAGCGCACATGGCGTGTCGCAGGCGGTGCGTATCGAAGCCGACCGCCGTGGCCTGAAGGTATTCGATGCCACCTGTCCGTTGGTGACCAAGGTGCACCTGGAAGTGGCCCGCCACTGCCGCGCCGGTCGCGACGTGGTGTTGATTGGTCACGAAGGCCATCCCGAAGTGGAAGGCACCATGGGCCAGTGGAACCGCGAGAAGGGCGTGGGCCATATCTACCTGGTCGAGAGCGTGGAAGATGTGGAGGCGCTGCAGGTATCGCAGCCGGAGAACTTCGCCTACACCACCCAGACCACCTTGTCGGTGGATGACACGCGCGCCGTGATCGAGGCGCTGCGCAAGCACTTTCCCAAGATCCAGGGGCCGAAGAACGACGACATCTGCTACGCCACGCAGAACCGCCAGGATGCGGTGCGCGACCTGGCCAAGGAGTGTGATCTGGTGCTGGTGGTGGGTTCGCCGAATAGTTCCAACTCCAATCGCCTCAGTGAACTTGCACGTCGTGAAGGCGTGGAGTCCTATTTGATCGATGGCGCGGAAGAGATTGATCCGCAGTGGGTGGTTGGCAAGAAGCACATCGGCCTGACCGCCGGCGCGTCGGCACCACAAGTGCTGGTCGATGGTGTCATCGCGCGACTGCGCGAGCTGGGTGCTGGCAGCGTACGCGAAACCGGTGGCGAGCCGGAAACCATGGTGTTCGCGCTGCCAAAGGAATTGCGTCTGCGCCTTGTGGACTGAGTGCCGGGACAGCGTTGTATTCGATGAAGCCGACCCCGTTGGGTCGGCTTTGTCCGTTCATGGCGTTGCGAAAGCTGCGGTGTCGAAAGGGTTCAGCTCGGTACTTGCACGCTCCGCTATGAAGTCGATGAAGACGCGCACCCGTGGTACCTGCGCGGCCATCGGTGGCCATACCAGGAAGATGCCAGTGGGTGCGATGGCGTGTATGCCCAGTACCTCCTGCAACTGTCCAGTGGCGATCTCCTCGCGCACCAGATAGTCGGGCAGCTGCACGATGCCAAGTCCGGCCAGTGCGGCACTTTCCAATGCGGCAACATCGTTGAGTGCGCATTCGGGCGTGGTGGGTTTGGGAACGATTTGGCTTTTGAATCGCCATGGTTCCATCCGCTCATTGCCGGAATGGCGATAGTGGATGCAGTGATGGCAAGCCAGCTCGGCGATCGATGTGGGGATGCCATGTTCGGCAAGATAGTGTGGCGAGGCGCAGGTGACGAGCGTGTACGATCCCAGTCGGCGTGCCTGCAGACTGGAGTCTTCCAGTTCGCCGGCCCACAGCGCCAGGTCATAGCCTTCTTCAATGATGTCCAGCCGGTGCGCGTCGAGACTGAGGGCGACGTTTACCTCCGGGTAGCGCACATTGAAGTCGTGCAGGGCGGGCAGTACGAACTTCCGGCCCAGGATCGTGCTGGCGGTGATTTTCAGCCTTCCGCGTGGCGTGTTCTGGCGCATGTTCAATTCGCGCTCGGCCTCCTGCAGGTCTTTCAATACCTTGTCGGCGTAGTGGTACAGCACTTCACCTTCGCCGGTGAGTGCCAGCGAGCGGGTAGTGCGGTTGAGCAGGCGCGTGCCAAGGCGCGATTCGAGTCTTTCCACCGCCTTGCCCACCGCTGATGCGGACAGCCCGAGGCTGCGGCCTGCGGCAGAGAAACTGCCGGCGCGCACGGCCGATGCGAAGGCAATCAAGCCGTTCAATGATTCCAGCGATGAGAGGACTGACGACATTTCTTCCTTGGTGTCACGACAGGTGCAGGGATTCCCCTTGCGCAGGGCTCGGCCGAGGATCGGCGTCATGGTTCCGTTACCAGATCGCCGATGCTGTAGCGCGTTCGCAGGTGACGGGGGCGGCTTGAAGGCTCTGCTGCGAGGAGGTACTTGCCATGGCTACTCGGCAAAAATACGCGGGTACAGGCGTACAGGTGCATGGTGACAGTGCGCACGCGGTGGCGACCTCGGGTGGCTCCTACTACGACGTGGTGATTGTCGGTGGCGGGTCGGCCGGCGCAGTGATGGCCAGCCGGCTCAGTGAAGAGCCGTTCCGTCGCGTGCTGTTGATCGAGGCCGGGCAGGCGTATGCACCTGATGCCTATCCCGATGCGGTGCGTCTGCAGAACATCATCGGCGGTGATGCCGCACACGATTGGGGATATTCGGCTGAGCCCAACATCTATGGTGTGACGATGCCGGTGCCGCGCGGCAAGGTGCTGGGCGGCTGCTCGGCGGTCAATGCAGGTGTGGCGATGCGCGCACCAGCCGGCGATTTCGAGCGCTGGACTGCGGCTGGGCTGGAGCACTGGACCGCGCAGGATGTATTGCCTTTCTTCCAGCGCAGCGAGCGCACCGTGCATGGAGAAGATGCTTTGCATGGGCGCAGCGGGCCGTGGCCGATTCATTATCTCCAGGACGATGAAGTCTCGGACATGCAGCGTGCCTTTGCCGCCTCTGCTGTGCAGGCCGGGTTTGCGAAGGTGACTGATTTCAACGGCGATCAACCGTTCGGCGTTGGGCCTTACCCGATGAACAACCGGATGGGGCAGCGGCTCAACACCGGCATGACGTATCTATCTCTGGATGTGCGGATGCGTCCCAATCTGTGCATCCGCAGCCAGACCCTGGTTGACCGGGTTGTGGTTGAAGGTCGGCGTGCGGTGGAGGTGGTGCTGGCCGGTGGTCAGCGCATCGCTGCTGAAAGCATCGTGTTGAGTGCTGGGACTTACGGCACGGCAGCGATACTGCTGCGCTCAGGGATTGGACCCGCCAACGATCTGCTGGAGCTGGATATTGATGTGGTCGCCAATCTGCCAGTTGGGCAGCGACTGCAGGAGCATCCATTCTTCTACACCACCTGGGCAGCGCGCCCGGACCGGCTCGGGCTGCCGCTGCCGCCGGTGGGCGCCATCCTGTGGGCGAAGTCCTCCAAGGCGGCAGCCAATGTAGGTGACTTCCATGTGTCGGCAGTGCACTACGGTGACCCGCATGCCTCACCAACGGGCGCCATTTTCATGTTGGCGCTGGCGCTGACCCGGCCGCAGTCGCTGGGTACGGTGACGCTGCGCTCGCGTGGACCCGATGTGGCACCGGTCATAGCACTCAATCTATTGGCCGATATTCAGGACCGGCAGTTGATGGTGGAGGGCATTGAGCTGATCCGACGCATCGCCAGACAAGGGCCGCTGGCGGCAATGATTGCCGAGGAGATGGTGCCCGGCGCGCTGTCGACGTCATACGAGGCGCTGGAAGCTGCGTTGCCGATGGCCTTGGATATCTACCACCATCCCACCTCGACCGCGCCGATGGGTGGTGCAAACGATGTGCACGCTGTGCTCGACTATCAAGGGCGTGTGCGCGGCATCGATGGTCTTCGCGTGGCCGACGCCTCGGCGTTCCCGGATGTGCCCTGCGTGGCAACCAACCCAACGGTGATCATGTTGGCTGAGCGCATCAGCCAATGGATGCGGGATGCAGACAACTGATGGCGCCCCCCGGGCTCGCGCCGCGCTTGAAGCGCACCGCACTGATCTGGCTGGCGGTGTATCCAACTGTGCTGGCGGTGGTGGGTCTGCTCGGCCCACGTACCAGGCATTGGTCGCTGCCGCTGCGGGTAATGGCATCGACGCTGATCATCGTGCCGATCGTGGTCAATGTCAGCGCCCCCTTGGTGGAGGCGCTGTTGTCTGCGGTGCTGCGCTCTTGGCTGCGAGTCAGGCACGGTGGTGCCGATCATGAGTAAACAACGCGTGGAGGTGCCATGAGCGGGGCAACCAGATCACCAGAGCAACTGCGCCGTGCCGCCAACTGGATCAACGGCATTCCGCGCTTTGATGGTGTGCTCAAGGAGTCGATCAATCCGGCGACCTATGAAGTGATAGGCAGCTATCCGGACAACGGCCGTGCCGCGGCGATGGCGGCGGTGTCTGCCGCATCGCAGGCGTTCCAGCAGACCCTGTGGGCGCATGATCACGAGTTGCGTGCGCGGGTGCTGGAGCAGTTGGCGCAGGCGTTCGAGCGCAACCGCGATCGCTTGGCCGAGATGCTCTCGTTGGAGAACGGAAAGATCGTTGCCGAGGCGGCGTTCGAGCTGGACATGGTGCCGAGCAAGCTGCGCTATTCGGCGGCGACCGCGATGCTGGAGGCGGGTCGCGCGCTGCGACCGAAGCCAGGCCGGCTGTCGATGGTTCTGCGCCAGCCGATGGGCGTGGCGGCGGTGATCGCACCTTGGAATTCGCCGGTGGTGCTGACCATCCGTTCGTTGGCGCCGGCATTGGCGGCCGGCTGCACCACGGTGATCAAACTGCCATCGCAGGTAGCGCAGACCGCCAGCATCATGGCCAAGATCATGGCCGAGGCGGAATCGTTGCCGCGCGGCGTGATCAATCTGTTCTTCGAAAGTGGCCCGGAAGGTTCCAGCTATCTGGTGGATGCGCCGCAGGTGCCGGTGGTGAGCTTCACCGGCTCCACCCGCACCGGCCGAGCGATCAGCAGCAGCGGTGCAAAACACCTCAAGCGTTTTGGCATGGAGCTCGGTGGCAAGACGCCGATGATCCTGTTTGAAGACACGGATCTGGGCCAGGCGTTGCCGGTGATTGAAAAAGCACTGACGGTATTCAGTGGCCAGTTCTGCATGACCGGCTCGCGGCTGCTGGTGCATGACCACATCTACGATGCGGTGCGTGATGGCATCGGCGCACGGCTGCGCATGGTCAAGATAGGGCCTGCGGCTGACCCGAGTAGCGACATGGGGCCGTTGATCGACCGCGCCAACGTGGAGCGGGTGGATGCAGTGGTGCAGGAGGCGATCAGCTCCGGCGCGATCGTGGTTGAGCGTGGCGGGCCGGTTACTACCGGGCCGTTGCGCAAGGGCGCCTTCTTCCGCCCGGCCCTGCTGGAAGTGTTCGACAACGGGTTGGCCATCATCCAGCAGGAAACCTTCGGCCCGGTGCTCACCATTCAACGCTTCAGCGATGAAGCGCAGGCGATTCGCCTGGCCAACGACAGCGAATATGGATTGGCCGCAAGTGTATGGACGCGCGACGTCGACCGCGCCTTGCGTGTGGCCGAAGCGCTTGATGCCGGCTCGGTGTGGATCAACGACTGGGCGCGGGTGTTTGATGGCACGGAGGAGGGTGGTTTCAAACAGTCAGGACTGGGACGGCTCAATGGATTGGCCGCGTTGGAAGATTTTCTGGAATACAAACACATCGCGTTGCGGCCGGGTCTGGTCGAGCGCTGAATAGCGTCGCACCTCCGCGAGCTGCTGATAGCTGCCACGGCGATGCGGTGGGAGGACACGGCGATGGTGACAGACATGTCGCAGGCGTTGTTCGGAGCCCTGAATGCCGGCACCAAGCTGGCCGCTGGCGGCAGGGTCAATCATGCGCGCGGGCTGCTGGTGGAAGGACACTTCCGTGCGACTGCAACCGCACCGCAGCTCTGCATGGCGGCGGTCTTCGGCGGCGAGGATCTGCGCGTGTTGGCGCGCTTCTCAAGCTCTGGTGCCAATCCGCACATTGACCAGCGCAGCCCCGCGAGCGAGCCGCGCGGCCTCGCGCTGCGGATCGGAAACAAAGCGGCAATGGTGCTGGTCGGGCATTCGCTGGAAGGTTTCCCGGCAGCTCACCCCGAAGCGTTTCTCGCCTTCTTGAACGCTGTGAACCAGCGCGAACGGGTGCCAGCGATGCTGGCGGCGCAGATGGCCGGCTGCCCGGCGGTTGCGCGCTTCGAGGAACTGCGTGCGGGTGCCGCGAGCAGCAGCTTCAGCGCCTTGGATTACCACATGCTGCACGCCTACCGGTTGATCGCCACGGACGGACATGCCCGCATCGGCCGCCTCAGCATGCGTGCGACCAAACCCTACGTCGCCCGCGCTCCACCAGACGGCCCCGATTACCTGGACAAGCGTCTGCGCGGCGAGCTGTCCAAGGGCAAGATAGTCTTCGCGCTGCTGTTCACCCCGGTGCCCGACGGCGAGGACCCGGCCGACATCACCCGCGGCTGGGACCCGGCCGCACCATCGTTCGCGCTGGGCCACATCTGGCTGGAGCGGCTGCTCCCGCAGCAGACCAGCCAGCGCAAAGTAGCCTTTGACCCGGCGCTGCTACCGGCGGGGATAGGCTTTGCCGGTGACCCGATGCTGCACGCAAGGCTGAGGG
This sequence comes from Stenotrophomonas sp. STEN023, assembly GCF_056760135.1. Classification (NCBI taxonomy): domain Bacteria; kingdom Pseudomonadati; phylum Pseudomonadota; class Gammaproteobacteria; order Lysobacterales; family Lysobacteraceae; genus Stenotrophomonas; species Stenotrophomonas sp. STEN023. The sequence goes on from NZ_JBRREF010000046.1 coordinate 28,325, forward strand.
CGTACCGGTTGGCCGCGGCGCGGCGGTTGGGGCGGTAAAAGGCGGCGTGGTGTTGGGCTGTAGTGGCTGTTCCCTTCCGCCTGGGGGTTGGCTGACCACTCCGGGGCGGGGCTGAGGCGCGTCAGTGGCAATCGTCCGAGCTTTGAGACGGCTCCGTGCAAAGGCGGATTGACCGCATCACCTCCTTTGCCTACAATTCCCGCCTTCGCCGGAATAGCTCAGTTGGTAGAGCGGCGCATTCGTAATGCGTAGGTCGTAGGTTCGATTCCTATTTCCGGCACCAAGATCAAGCCCGCCCAGTGCGGGCTTTTTCTTTGCCGGTGCTTGCCGCGTGCTTTATTTCAGAGTAACCGCCTGGTGCTGCCAGGAGGCCGTTCGGGGCGTTGCCCAGTGGGAGGGTCGGGCCTCAGCCCGGCCTTGGTCACGGCCTTGATCAGGGCGTCTTTTCTACCTTCCCTCGGCCAGCCAGCCACTTTGGCAATCACATGGCCGTTCCGCATGAAGTAGAAAACAGGAGTGTCCCAGTCGCTCAACTCCGGCCATTCTGTCTGTCGGTAGACAATGGTCATATGCAGAGTGGGGTGCTGTTGGTTCCATCTGGAGAACATCAGAAAGTCCAGATCCCGGCCCTGTGGCGCCATCCATCTGGAGTGTTCGATGAACAACCTGCTCAGCACTGGATCCGCTTCGATGGCTCGGGCAGCGTTCTGTGTGAAATGACACGTCGGATGCGCGATGACGAGAATACCCGTGCCCGAATGCTGCTCGCTACTTGTCTGAGTCAATGTTTTGCCGTCGCTGCTGGTGCTCAGCAGGCTGCGGCTTTGATCATTCCTGCCTTTCTGGGCGACAAACAGCACGACTGTAGGAAGGCTGGCAGCTGGCTGTGACAGGGCGAATTGATTGGCTGCAGCGAAGTCGCGCGCAGCGACCAGTGATCCCAGTGTTTCCCTTGCTTGCAGATCTGTTGCGGCGTTGCGGCGCTGCAGCTCTGCAAAAGAGCGCGCTTGGTCGTGAGAGAAGTTGGCGTCGTTGGTGTAGAAGGACGCGATGTTTGCAGCATCGTATGCCAGCCGCACCTCGTCTGTACTGAGCTTGGCGCGTGTCGAATCATCCAGTCTCGAAAGCGCCGAGTTTTCATAAGTGTCGTGAATGCGTTTATTGCGTGTGGACTGGTCTTGCTCGGTGGTGGCTGCGGCCAACTGCCGGAGCTCGATAATTGCATCGGCCAGGTTTGTCTTGTCAGCCGTCAACGCCTCCGCAGAACCGATGATCATGCTCGCGGCGAGTATGGTCAGTGATAGTTTTGCCAGCGCGCTTGGGGAGATGTCTTCTGTAAACAGGGATGCATGCATTTCTGGTCTGCTGCGTGGCGTGGCATTCCACTTGCGGAGGGCGGTCGGTCAGGCGTGCGCTCAGGTTCTGTAGGAGCTTCCACGGCGTGGAGGAACTCTTCAAGGCATGCGATGTGGCGGGCCTTGGGTCCAGCTCAGCAATTGCTTGTGCAGATCTTGCTGAGAGCCGAGGAGCACGTAGCACGTGCTTCGCACTTGTAGTCGCCGTAGTCGGCAATAAGCATTCTGTTGATGTTGCCAGTGTTTGCTATGGCCCGATCAGCGTCATCCAGGACCTGAAGGCCAGGTATGGCGCTGGTACTGTGCTGAATTCCAAATAGTGCCAGCACCTGATAGACCTGTGTGGCGCTGAGTTCTGCGCGGAGGTCCGAATAGTCATAGGTGGTCACACCTTTTTCGTTGAACTGCACGCTGGATACAAAATGTTGCAGGCCTTGCGGTGAAAGCTTGTTGATTGGCGAGTTGGCAGGTTTGTTGTGCAAGTAGCTCAGAAGATCAACTTTGGACTTTATTGGTGCCACGGCATAGTCGATTGCATTTTGCTTCTCTGCATCCATGGCGACACGTTCAAGTGTCTGCTCAATGCTCGATCTGTCAGCGCTGAATGCATTGGGCGCTGAAAGGATGGCGACGGTCCAGCAAACGGACAGGGCGAAGATTCTCATGGTGCTTTCTTTCCAGGTTTTGGGTGTTGGCGGTCTTGTCGTTACCTTTTGATAGCTGTCTGTGCAGGAGTGACATCGTGTCTTGTGACGATTGATTTCTATGGCGCGGTTTGCTGGATGCGGTGTGGCTTGGATGCGTGGCTGGCATCTGGCAGCAGCGGAGGGTTGCTGTTTGGATCGCGCCGTTGCAAAGCGTATAGCAATCTCTCTGGTGGATTTCCTCTGGAATGTTGAGGTTTTGTCCGAACTGTCGGGACACTTTCTTGTGATGTTCCGGTTGGCCAGGTAGCTTTCTTCGCTGCTTTTCGACGCAGGATTGATGGGGGCTGCTGCTTCCGGTGGCCGAGTTGCGTCAGATCATCTAGGCGACAGCCTCGCTGCCGATGAGCGGCATGTTCGGCGAGCGACATGCGTGGCGCCGTCATTTTCGTCATGGCGCGGCGTTGCTTCGGTTCACATTGCTTCTTGCTCGTGAGTACGGGCATCAAGGAAGGGAGTACTGGCAAGGCTCGCCGCCGTTCGTGCCGCTGCGTTTGCTACGTGGTTGCTGGCTGTGGGCACATTGTTCGTATAGCCGCGCTCCGGCATTGACGAGATTCCTTTTCGCTGCTGGTCGCTGCCGCTGTCTGTTGGCTTTATGACTGGTTCCGTCGCTGGCTTTGCTCCGGTTCTGATGTTGGGTCCGTAGCCAGTCAGTAATGCACCGGATCAGTCTGGCCCGCTTGAGTCTGCAATTTCATTCACATACATGAATATATCGAAGGGCTCGTGCTCGAAGGTGTTCAGCTATCTCCCCGTATCGCCGGGCGGCGGTGCGTTGAAATGATCGCGCCGGAGCAGATGACTGGACGACGGCGCCCGGTGTGGCGTCCGGTGTCAGCTGGCGCGGTGGTGCCGAGCCCGATGGGTGCCTGTCAATTCGTTGTTCCGACCACTATGCGTAAGCGCGACCGGGTCAGAAGGCTTGACGAATGGCCGTTTTTGCCAAACGGCAGTATTCAGCAAGGTCGTCCGAACGCGACCCGCCTTGCTTTCTGCGCGCGGCGATCGCACCCAGGTGCGACAACGTGTCGCACGCCGCTGCCCGCTTTTGCTGCGCGAAATCATTGTCAATACCTTTCTTAAGTGGTGCGTGAAGGCCTAAAATTGCGGGGCTGAAATCTGACAACCCCCTACATGTCTCCCCGGTGGGCAATCCCCGGGCGCTTGTTTGCGTTTGCATGTATGGGCTTGCCAGGTCCGGCTCTCCCTCGCAATTGGATCGACCGATGATTCCGTTGAAAACTCTTGGACGCTTTTTGCGTCCGGGCCTCATTGTCGCTATGGCCGTCATGATGACGGGCTGCGACTGGGCCTTGTTTGACCCCAAGGGCCAGATCGCCCGGGACGAACTCACGCTGCTGATCACCTGTACGGTGCTGATGCTGCTGGTGGTCATCCCAGTGATCGTGCTGACGCTGGTGTTCGCGTGGAAGTACCGCGCATCCAACACCAAGGCCCGTTACGAGCCCAACTGGTCTCACTCCACCGCCATCGAAGTGGTGGTCTGGTCGATCCCGTGCATGATCATCCTGGTCCTGGCCGTGCTGACCTGGCGTTCTTCGCACGCGCTGGATCCGTACAAGCCGCTGGAGTCCGATACCAAGCCGGTGGTGATCGAAGCGATCTCGCTGGATTGGAAGTGGCTGTTCGTCTACCCGGAAGAGAACATCGCCGTGGTCAACGAGCTGACCTTCCCGGTTGATGCCCCGCTGAACTTCAAGATCACCGCCGATACGGTGATGAATGCGTTCTTCATTCCGCATCTGGGTAGCATGATCTACTCGATGGCCGGCATGGAGACCAAGCTGCACCTGATCGCCAACGAGGCCGGCAGCTATGAAGGCCGCTCCTCGCACTACAGCGGTGCAGGTTTCAGCAAGATGCATTTCACCGCGCATGCGGTGAGCAATGAGGAATACCAGGCCTGGTTGGCCAAGGTGCGCGGCGATGCCAAGGTCATGGACCAGAAGGCGTTTGCCGAACTCACCACCGAGCAGAACCACGACTGGCATCCGGTGACCTATTACGGCAGCACCGAGAAGGGCCTGTTCGACGCCATCATTGCCAAGCATGCCGGTGAGAACCACCACTTCGGCATGAAGCACGATGGCAAGAAGATGTCGCACGAAGGTGCCGGCCACGAGGCGATGCAGGCCGAAGCCATGGACCACGCTGCGATGGGCCACGACGCGATGGATCACGCCGCCATGAGCCATGACGCTCCTGCCGCCGCTGCTCCTGCTGCCGCCGAGGCTGACGGCCACGCCGGTCACAATGCCAACGAGCCCGCCGAAGCCGCACATGCCGGCCACGGCACCTCGGGAGAATGACGATGCTTGGAAAACTCTCTCTTGATTCACTGCCGCACGATCCCATCGTGCTCTCCACCCTCATCGGCGCGATGCTGGGCGGCCTGGCTGTAGTAGCCGCGGTCACCAAGTTCAAGCTGTGGGGCTACCTGTGGAAGGAGTGGTTCACCTCGGTGGACCATAAGAAGATCGGCGCGATGTACCTGATCGTGGCGTTCGTGATGCTGCTGCGCGGCTTCTCCGACGCGATCATGATGCGTGCCCAGCAGGCGGTTGCTGCTGGCGGCGCCGAAGGCTATCTGCCGCCACACCACTACGACCAGATCTTCACTGCCCATGGCGTGATCATGATCTTCTTCGTGGCCATGCCGCTGATCACCGGTTTGATGAACCTGGTGGTGCCGCTGCAGATTGGTGCGCGCGACGTTGCCTTCCCGTTCCTGAACTCGCTGAGCTTCTGGCTGTTCGTCGCAGGCTGCGGCCTGATGATGATCTCGCTGTGGATCGGTGAATTCGCCGCGACCGGCTGGCTGGCGTTCCCGCCCTTGTCAGGCTTGGAATACAGTCCAAGCGTAGGTATGGATTACTACATCTGGGCGCTGCAGGTCTCCGGCCTGGGTACCACGCTGAGCGGTATCAACTTCTTCATCACCATCCTCAAGATGCGTAGCCCGGGCATGAAGCTGATGCACATGCCGGTGTTCAGCTGGACCGCCCTGGTCACCAACCTGCTGATCATTGCTGCCTTCCCGGTGTTGACCATCACCCTGGTGCTGCTGACCCTGGACCGTTACCTGGGTACGCACTTCTTCACCAACGATGGTGGCGGCAACGCCATGCTGTACATCAACCTGATCTGGATCTGGGGCCACCCGGAGGTCTACATCCTGGTGCTGCCGGCATTCGGTGTGTTCTCTGAAGTGATCGCCACGTTCTCGCGCAAGACCCTGTTCGGCTACAAGGGCATGGTCTACGCCACCTGTGCGATCGGTGTGTTGTCGTTCCTGGTGTGGTTGCACCACTTCTTCACCATGGGCTCGGGTGCCAACGTCAATGCCTTCTTCGGCATCACGACGATGATCATCTCGATCCCGACCGGCGTGAAGATCTTCAACTGGCTGTTCACGATGTACCGCGGCCGCGTGCACTTCACCTCGCCGGTGTTGTGGACGATCGGTTTCATGGTCACCTTCACCATTGGCGGCATGACCGGCGTGATGTTGGCGATCCCGGCCATCGACTTCGTGCTGCACAACTCGCTGTTCCTGATTGCCCACTTCCACAACGTCATCATCGGCGGCGTGGTGTTCGGCATGTTTGCCGGTATCACGTACTGGTGGCCGAAGATGTTCGGTTTCACCTTGAATGAAACCTGGGGCAAGCGTGCGTTCTGGGGCTGGTTCATCGGCTTCTACGTGGCCTTCATGCCGCTGTACGCACTGGGCTTCATGGGTGCTACGCGTCGTATGCAGAGCTACCCGAACATGGACTACCAGCCGTACTTCATTGTTGCCGCTGTCGGCGCCGCGATCATCGCCGTGGGCATCCTGTGCCAGGTGATCCAGATCGCCGTGTCCATCCGCGACCGCAAGAAGAATGCTGACCTGACTGGCGATCCGTGGGATGCCCGTACCCTGGAGTGGGAAACCGCTTCCCCGGTGCAGTTCTACAACTTCGCCACCCTGCCCAAGGGTGAGGAGCTGGACGAATTCTGGCACCGCAAGCAGCGCGGCGAAGCCTGGCAGAAGCCGGCCAAGTACAGCGACATCCACATGCCGAAGAACACCGGCACTGGCGTTGTGATCGGCGCGTTCAGCCTGGTGCTGGGTTTTGCGATGGTCTGGCACATCTGGTTGCTGGCCATCATCGGCCTGGTCGGCATGATCGCCACCTTCATCTACCGTACCTTCGACAAGGACGTGGATTACTGGGTGCCGGCTGCCGAGGTGGAACGTATCGAGAACGAACACCGTAAGCACCTGGAAGCGCAGGGCTTGGTGAAGACCGAGGTGAAGGCATGAGCACGAACGCCCACACGATGACCCACGGTTCCGCAGCGCACGCTGCGGACCATGGCGATGACCATCACGAGCATCACGACACCAGCGAGAACACCGTCTTCGGTTTCTGGGTGTACCTGATGAGCGATCTGCTCATCTTCGCCACTCTGTTCGTGACGTATGTGGTTTTGTCCGGCGGCACCAATGGTGGCCCGTCGGCCAAGGACCTGTTCGAGCTGCCGTTCGTGGCGTGGGAAACCGCGCTGCTGCTGGTGTCCTCGCTGACCTTCGGCCTGGGCATGATCGCCATGCACCAGTCCAAGAAAGGCTTGATGTTCTTCTGGCTGGCCATCACCTGGCTGCTGGGTGCCGGCTTCATGGGCATGGAAATCTGGGAGTTCAACCACCTGATCCATAACGGCCACGGCCCGGACAAGAGTGCCTTCCTGTCGGCGTTCTTCGCCCTGGTCGGTACCCACGGTCTGCACGTGACCGCTGGTCTGCTGTGGTTGGCGGTGATGTTCATCCAGCTCAAGCAGGATGGCCTGACCCCGCGCAACAAGACCCGCATGGCGTGCCTGAGCCTGTTCTGGCACTTCCTGGATCTGGTCTGGATTGGCGTGTTCTCTGTCGTTTATCTGTCGGGAGCGATGTAATGTCCGCACATGACAATCATGCACACGGTGCCGCTGGCGAAAGCCACGGCAGCGTCAAGTCTTACCTGATCGGCTTCGTGCTGGCGGCCGTGCTCACCATCATCCCGTTCTGGGTAGTGATGAGCGGCGGTATGTCGAGCTTCGCCACCGGCGCGGTGATCGTGGTTGCAGGCATCCTGCAGCTGCTGGTGCACCTGGTGTTCTTCCTGCACCTTGACCGTTCCTCGGCTGCCCGCTGGAACGTCAATGCCGGCATGTTCACCCTGGTGGTGATCGGCATCATCGTGCTGGGCACGCTGTGGGTCATGTGGAACATGAATCACCACATGATGCACTGAGCGGCTTGATCGCTTGGATGTTGAACAAAGGCCGCCGCAAGGCGGCCTTTGTTTTTGTTTTTGTTTTTGTAGTGCCGAGCCATGCTCGGCAGACGCCTTCCCAACAAGCCATAAGCCAGCCGCAGTTGTAGGAGCAGCATAAGCCGCGAAGCAGATGGTCCTTCAGATCGCAGGCAGCAGGGTGGTTTCGCCCAGCCCGGTTTCGCGGCTTACGCCGCTTCTACAAGTGCTGAGGCATCGTGGGCAGGCCCCTGCCGAGCATGGCTCGGCACTGCGCTCCCTCCCTTTGGCGTAGCCAAGGGGAGGGTTGGGGAGGGGTTGGCTTTTGGGCGCTTCAGGCGTTGCCAGCTTCGCGGCTTACGCCGCTCCCACAAACGGCGGGCTTGCTTCAGCTGTTACAGCGCACGAAATCTGCTGCAGCCATTGGCCGGCCCAGGTGATAGCCCTGCAATACGTCGCAGCCCAGTTCGCCCAGGAAGTCGCGTTGCGCTTCGGTTTCCACACCTTCGGCAACCACCTGCAATTGCAGCGAACGGCCCAGCGCGATGATCGAGGAAACAATCGCCGCATCCTCGGCGTTGTGCTCGAGGTCGCGCACGAAGGCACGGTCGATCTTCAGCTCGGTGGCAGGCATGCGCTTGAGATAGAGCAGGCTGGAGTAGCCGGTACCGAAGTCGTCGATGGCAATGCGCACACCCATCGCGGTCAACGCCTCCAGGATCTGCAGGCTCGCTTCGACATCCTTCATCGCCGTGCTCTCGGTCACTTCCAGGGTCAGCTGGCGGGGGTCCAGCGCATGCCGTTCCAGCGTTGAGCGCACCGTCTCCACCAGGGTGGGTGAGGCGAACTGTAGTGGCGACAGGTTGACCGCCATCGACCAGTCGGCGTTTCCTGCGTCATGCCAGGCGCGCAGCTGCGCGCAGGCGGTATCCAGGACCCATTCGCCGACAGGAATGATCAGGCCGCTGCGCTCTGCAACCGGGATGAACACGTCCGGTGACAGCATGCCCAGGTCTGGGTGGTTCCAGCGCAGCAGTGCTTCGGCACCGTTGGCGCGGTCGCCACCGGCGGGGAACTTGGGCTGGTAGTGCAGCACCAGCTCGTTGCGTGCGATGGCGCGGCGCAGGTCCTGCAGCAGCCGCAGGCGCTGGCGGGTGCCGGCCTGCATGGTCGAGGTGAAGAATGCATGACCGTTCCGGCCGCTCTGCTTGACGTGGTACATCGCCGCGTCGGCATGCGCCATCAACTCGCGCTCGGTGCTGGCATCTTCTGGATACAGGGCGATGCCGATGCTGGCGCTCACAAGCAGCTCTGCGTTGTCGATCAGGAACGGGTCGCTGATGGCGGTGCTGATCTGCTCGGCCATCAGTGCTGCGTCGTCAGGTGAGTCGATCGCCATCACGATCACGAATTCATCGCCGCCGAGCCGGGCAAAGGTGTCCTGGCTGCGCAACAGAGCACCGATCTTATTGCTGAACTGCACCAGCAGGCGGTCACCCAACTGGTGACCATAGGCATCGTTGACGTTCTTGAAGCCGTCCAGATCGCAGAACATCAAGGCCAGTCCGAATTCGCGCCGGGAGGCTTTCTCGATGGCGCGCTCGATGCGGTCCTGCAGCAGCACGCGATTGGGTAGCTGGGTCAAAGGGTCGTGCAGCGCGGCCTGCACCAGCTTTTCATTGGCATTGGCCAGCGAATGCGCCAATACGCCGGTACGCAAACGCATCTGCCCGTCGAAAACCGAGGCCAGCAATGCGACCGCAAGCGTGGCGATGGTGGTGACGATCACCAGCCCGGCAAGTAGTTGGGTATCCAGCCCGCCGTCGCTGATGGCACCGCAGAACGCGCCGGCCGGGAAGCGTGCGGCGGCCATGCCGGTGTAATGCATGCCGACGATGGCCAAGCCCATCACCAGTGACGCCAGCATCCGCATCGGCAGCAGGCGGGGCTGCTCATGGCGCAGGCGCTGTGCAATCCACAAGGCCGCCGCCGAGGCGCCGATGGCGATCAGGATCGAAGCGGTGAACCACAGCGGGTCATAATCGATACCCGGTTGCATCTGCATTGCTGCCATGCCGATGTAGTGCATCGCCGCGATGCCCAGGCCCATCAGTACCGCTCCAGCCAGCAGGCGGCTCACCGCTAGCCGCTGTCGCGATACCAGCCATAGCGCGTACATCGAGGCGGCAATCGAGGCAGCCAGTGACCAGCCAGTGAGCAGCAGGTCGTAGCCCACCGGGACGGGCAGTTTGAAGGCGAGCATGCCGATGAAGTGCATCGACCAGATGCCCAGGCCCATCGCTATCGCACCACCTACCAGCCAGATGCGTGCAGCCCTTCGGCTCTGGGCGCTGGCCACACGCGCGGACATGTCCAGAGCGGTGTAGGAGGCAAGGATCGCCACCAGTAACGAGACGACAACGAGGCTCTGGTTGTAACTGCCAATCATTGGGGGTTCCTGGAACGTCGATACGGGGCATAGCCCTGCTTACATAGCGGCACTGGTGCCGCGGACTTTAGCTGTCGCAGCGTTTGCGACATCGGTGGGCTATCCTGCCCCGCTAACGCAGATAGGAACTTCCATGGCCAAGACCCGCAGCGCCTACGTCTGCAGCGAATGCGGCGCCGAGTACAGCAAGTGGCAAGGGCAGTGCACCGAGTGCGGTGTATGGAATGTGCTCAGCGAAATCGTGCTTGAGACCGCAGCTTCGGCAAAGGCGCCGGCTGCGCGCCGCAGCGGCTGGGCCGGCAAGGTCGAGGCGCCCAAGATCACCGCCTTGAAGGATGTGCAGCAAACCGAGCATCTGCGGGTTTCCACCGGCATCAGCGAGTTCGACCGGGTGCTTGGCGGCGGACTGGTCGAGGGCGCGGTGGTGCTGGTCGGCGGCGACCCGGGTATCGGCAAGTCAACGCTACTGCTGCAGGCGGTGGCCAAGATGGCCAGCAGCCTGCCGGTGCTGTACGTCACCGGTGAAGAGTCGCTTTCGCAGGTGGCCGGCCGTGCGGTGCGTCTGGATCTGCCGCTGGAGGGTATCAACGCACTGTCCGAGACCGGTGTCGAGAACATCCTGCAGCACGCGGTGAAGGCGCGGCCCAAACTGATCGTCGCCGACTCGGTGCAGACACTGTGGACCGAGGCGCTGACCGCTGCACCGGGCTCGGTCAGCCAGGTGCGCGAAAGTGCGGCGCGGCTGGTCCGCTTTGCCAAGGAAACCGGTACTGCCGTGTTCCTGGTCGGCCATGTCACCAAGGAAGGCGGTATCGCTGGTCCGCGTGTGCTTGAGCACATGGTGGATGCGGTGCTGTACTTCGAAGGTGAGAGCGGCAGCCGCTTCCGCATCCTGCGCGCCTTCAAGAACCGTTTCGGTGCGGTCAATGAGCTGGGCGTGTTTGCAATGGGCGAAAAGGGTTTGAAGGAAGTGCCCAATCCATCGGCGATCTTCCTGTCCGGTGGCAGTACCCGCCAACCTGGCAGCTGCGTGATGGTGACCCGCGAAGGCACGCGCCCGCTGCTGGTTGAAGTGCAGGCGCTGGTGGACTCCTCACCGCTGTCCAATCCGCGCCGGGTGGCGGTGGGTCTGGAGCAGAACCGTTTGGCGATGCTGCTGGCGGTGCTGCACCGCCATGGCGGCGTGCTGGTCGGCGACCAGGACGTGTTCGTCAATGTGGTGGGCGGCATCCGTGTGCAGGAGACCGCCGTCGATCTGCCGGTGCTGCTGGCGGTGTTGTCCTCGCTGCAGGACCGGCCGCTGGCGGAGAAGACCATTGCCTTCGGCGAGGTGGGTTTGTCCGGCGAAATCCGCCCGGTACCCAATGGCGAGGATCGCCTTCGCGAAGCGGCAACACATGGTTTCAAGCGCGCGATCGTGCCCAAGGCCAATGCGCCAAAGGCCGGCACGGTGAAGGGCATGGAAGTGATTGCAGTGGAGCGGCTGTCGCAGGCGCTGGAAGCGGCGATGGAGTGAGGGCGGCTGTAGTGGGGGGGGGGGGGGGGGGGGGGGGGGGGGGGGGGGGGGGGGTGGGGGGGGCGGGGGGGGGGGGGGGGGGGGTGGGGGGGGGGGGGGGGGGGGGGGGTGGGGGGGGGGCGGGGGGGGGGGGGGGGCGGGGCGGGGGGGGGGGGCGGGGGGGGGGGGGGGGGGGGGGGGGGG
>NZ_JBRREF010000047.1:0-39412 GCF_056760135.1 Stenotrophomonas sp. STEN023
GGGCATTGCCGGGCAAGCCCGTGCCGAGCATGGCTCGGCACTACCTACCTTCATGCGCTTCTGCCGAGCATGGCTCGGCACTACCTACCTTCATGCGCTTCTGCCGAGCATGGCTCGGCACTACCGGTTAGTCGGCGAACGCGGCAGACATCGAGGTCAGGTCCGGCTTCAGGATCACGCCGCGCTCGGTGACGATAGCGTCAATCAACTCACCCGGGGTCACGTCGAACACCGGGTTCCATGCGGCAATGCCCTCGGCCACGGTGCGTACGCCGCCCACGCCAAACAGCTCACCCGGGTCACGCTGCTCAATCTCGATCTCGTCGCCGTGCGCGGTGTTCATGTCCACGGTCGACGACGGGGCGACCACCATGAACTTGACCCCATGATGGCGCGCCGCGATGGCCAACTGGTAGGTGCCGATCTTGTTGGCGGTGTCGCCATTGGCACAGATCCGGTCAGCGCCAACGATCACCCACTGCACCGCGCCGGTCTTCATCAGGTGCGAGGCGGCCGAATCGGCAATCAGGGTCGCGTCGATGCCGTCCTGCTGCAGTTCCCACACTGTCAGCCGGGCACCCTGCAGCCACGGCCGGGTTTCGCCTGCAAACACCTTGGCAATACGCTGCTGAGCCACGCCAGCGCGGATCACGCCGAGGGCGGTGCCGAAGCCAGCGGTTGCCAACGAGCCGGTGTTGCAATGGGTCAGCACGCCGCTGCCAGTGTCGATCAAGCCCGCTCCCAACGCCCCCATATGGCGATTGGCGGCCAGATCCTCATCGGCGATGGCCTGCGCTTCCAGCGCTGCAACCTGTTTCCAATCCGCACCTGCAGCAGCCAGTGCGCGGCGCATGCGCGCAAGCGCCCAGGCCAGATTGACCGCAGTCGGGCGCGAGGCGTTGAGTCGGTCCAGTGCCGGCGCCAGCACCTGCAAGGCAGTCGCACCGTCCGCGGCTTGGACCTCCTTGGCCGCCAACACCACACCCCATGCCGCCGCGATGCCAATGGCGGGCGCGCCGCGCACGGTCAAGGCATGGATGGCTTCGGCAACCGCATCGCTGTCGTGGCAGAGCACATGCTCGACAACAAACGGCAGCTTGCGCTGGTCCAGTAGCTCCAAGGCCTCGCCAGTCCAGCGGATCGGGCGGATATGGTCGTAACGGGCGTAATCAATCGCGGAAGTATCGTTCATGCCGCCATTGTAATCGGCGTCGCCGGGCCCGGATCAACAACCCAGCCGCACCACACCAGTGTCAATCTGCAGAAAACTCGCCGCGGCAGCCCTTGTCCACCCATATGCCGTTGCGGTCCCAGCCCCAGCTATCACCTTCACGACAGGCGGCATTGGACAACTGCTCGACCAGAATGACCCGGCGCGTGACGCTGACGCCGCATTCGCGCCGCAGCTCGCCCTTGGATTCGCAGGTGATCCTGCGCGGGACCTCGACAAAACCGGAACCATCCTCGGCGCCAACCTCGAACAGCCCCTGGCAACCGCGACTGACCCATATTTCCTTGCCGCTGTATCCCCAGCTGCGCCCTTCGCGGCATGGCAGCACCGACTGCTGTCGCAACAAGCGCACTGGCGCACCGCGCAGCACCACCGGGCAAACCTCCGTCCGCCCCTTTGATTCGCAGCGCACCACACGCCGCGTGGTGCGGGTGGAGGTCTGTCGCCGGGCAAATTCGGCCTTGCAGCCCTGGCTTACCCAAACCGCGTCCGCTTCGACACCCCAACTGGTCTCGCGGATGCAGTCGCGCCTGGACAGCTGCCGCACCAGTTGCACGCCGGCACTGGTGTCCATCGGGCAGAACGCCCGCATTTCACCGTCAGCTTCGCAGCGCACCACCTGCCTGCTCGCCGCTGCTGGCGCGGTCTCCTGCGCCGCCAGCATTGTCGGCGCGAGCACTAGCAGCAAGCCGCAGAGCCGCTTCATCAGGTGTTCCCCTGCTGGATCATGATGGCTTCCGGTGATCACACACTGCCTGAGTCATTGTGAGCAAAGCATCATCATCGTCGCCGCAACCATACAGGTCCATGATCAAGCGCAAACCAGGCTCAGGCGTTGGCGAAATCGAAGGCCAGCACATCGGCAATGCGCGGCGTCCCGGCCAAGGCCATCAATAGCCGATCGACGCCCACCGCGACACCGGCACAGGCAGGCAATGACGACAATGCTGCCAGGAACGGCTCGTCCAGCGGCGGCTGTTCAGCGCCACGCGCCGCGCGTACCGCCAGATCGCGCGCAAACCGCTGGCGCTGCTCCTGCGCGTCGTTCAGCTCGTGGTAGCCATTGGCCAGCTCGACCGGCCCGAGATAAAGCTCGAAGCGTTCGGCCAGCGGCGGTGTGCCGGGGCGGATCTTCGCCAGCGCGGCCTGACTGGCCGGCCAGTCATGGATCACGGTGATGGCGTCCACGGCGAACTGCGACTGGATGCGGTGCGTCATCAGCAGGTCCAGCCAGTCATCGCGCGTCAAACCATCCGCAGCAATCCCCACATCGCCCAAGCCGGCGCGCAGCTGTGATTCATCGGCCAGGAACGGATCCAACGCAACCGCGTGCAGGAACAGGTCACGGTAGCTGACGATACGCACCGATGCGGACGGGCGCCCAACCAACTCCAGCGATTCCTGTACCAGCGCGATGGTTTCGTCGATCAGGCGGTGGTGATCCCAACCAACCCGATACCACTCCAGCATGGTGAACTCAGGATTGTGGCGACCACCGGCTTCGCCATTGCGGAACACCCGGCCCAGTTCGTAGCAATCACCCACACCTGCGGCCAGCAGACGCTTGAGCGGATACTCCGGTGAGGTGCGCAGCCAACGCTGTGGCGAACCGGCATCGACATGGCCGCTGAAGCGGGTGTGGAAGCCTTCGATGTTCGGCTCGGTATTGCCCGCCGCCGACATGATCGGGGTTTCCACTTCAAGCACGTCGCGCTCGGCAAAAAAATGCCGGATCAACGCATTCAAACGGGCACGTTGGCGCAGGGCTCCGATCACGAGTGCAGACGCCCGGCAGTGCCATTCAAGGCCAGCGTCAGGATGTCGCGCTCATCATCGCGATAGCCCGCCGACAGATACAGCGATTTGGCCTTGGCGTTGTGGTGGTTCACTTCCAGACGAATCACCGCTGCGCCCTGCCCTGCAGCCCAGTCGCGGGCCAGTCCCAACGCCTGCCTGCCCCAGCCACGGCCGCGTGCAGCAGGCCCCAGATACAGCTCATCCAGCAGCACGAAACGACCGCCCTGCTCGACACTGAAGCACCAACCCAAGGTGATGTAGCCGACGACACTGTCATCGGCCTGCAACAGCAACACCGAGCCACAGCTCGGCTGCTCCAGCAAGGTCTGCAGACCCGGCTCGACCCGCTCGGCGATATAGGGAATCTGGTCTTCCACATAGAAATCGCGAACCATCTCGATCAATTGCGGGAAGTCTGCGGTTTGCGCGATGCGCACCTTGATCTCACTCATGCCTGTTCTCCCTGCTCGGCGAGGAAGGCAAGCAGACGCGCTTCGTCCCACACCTCCACACCGAGCTCGTTTGCCTTGTCCAACTTGGAACCAGCTTCGGTGCCGGCCACCACGAAACTGGTTTTCTTCGACACGCTGCCTGAGACCTTGGCACCCAGCGCTTCCAGTTTGGCCTTGGCTTCGTCGCGACTCATCTGCGCCAAGGTGCCGGTCAGCACCGCGGTCTTGCCATCGAGTACGCCAGCGACCTGCTGCTGTTCCAACGGGGTGATCACAAGCAGACGCTCCAATGCTGCACCAGCGTCGGTCAACAGCTGCGCGTTGGCATCGACATTCAGCCAGGCAACCAAGGCATTGGCGGTCTCCGCTGGCAGGCCGGCGGTCATGAAGTTATGCGCCTCTTCGTCAAGAATCGCCGCGGTCGAACCGAACCCCTCGGCCAGCTGGCGCGCGCGTACCGGCGTGACCTTGGGTATCTCCAGGTCCGCCAGCAGCGTCGCCAGATTCAGGTCCGCGCGCAGCTTGGCGTTGGGCGCATGGGTATCGCTGATCTGCACGCCACGCTCCAGCAGTGCATCAATGGCTTGCTGATTACCCGGCTGGGCCATGAAATGGCCTATCGAACGAGCCACCTCACCACCGATATCCGGCACGCGCTTGAATACCGGCCACGGCAGGTGGCGGATCAACTCAAGATCACCGAACCACGCCGAAAGCGCCTTGGCAGTGCTTTCGCCAACATGTTCGATACCCAGCGCAAACAGCAAGCGCTCCAGCGTGGTGTTGCGGCTGGCGGCAATCGCGGCGATCAGGTTGTCGGCCCACTTGGTGGCAATTTTCTTGGTATTCCACTGGAAGCTGCCAGGCACCGACAAGGCCTGCGCACGCCAGGACGCATCGCCCGCATCCAGCTTGAGGATGCGATTGAGGGTGTCACCACTGCCCTCCGGCTGCAGGTGCTGGCCAAGCTGGGAAGCCAGGCTTTCCGGCGAATCGGCATCCAGGGCCAGTTTCAGCACCAGCAGCTGATCGCGGTTGAGTGCATACAGGTCGGCGACGCCGCGTACGATGCCTGCATCCACCAACACCTCGATGTACTTGTCACCCAAGCCATCGATATCCATCGCCTTGCGTGAGGCGAAGTGGGCAATGGCTTCCTTGCGCTGTGCCGGGCAGCTCAGCTCGCCCGAGCAGCGCCATGCCGCCTCGCCTTCCTCGCGCACGATTTCCGACCCACACACCGGGCAGGCGCGTGGCATCTGCCACGGCGTGGTGCCTTCGGGGCGGCGATCGACAATGACGCTGACCACTTCCGGGATCACATCGCCAGCACGACGCACGATGACCGAGTCACCGACGCGTACATCCAGACGCGCGATCTGGTCGGCGTTGTGCAGGGTGGCGTTGGTGACGACAACACCAGCCACGTGCACCGGCTTCAACCGTGCAACCGGTGTCGCTGCGCCGGTGCGACCGATCTGGATCTCGATGGCTTCGACCGTGGTGGTCTGTTCCTGCGCCGGGAACTTGTGCGCGATCGCCCAACGCGGCGCACGTGCGACGAAGCCCATTTCCTGCTGACCCTCACGGTCATCGAGCTTGTAGACCACGCCATCGATGTCATAGGCCAGACTGTCACGGCGCTCACCGATATCACGGTAGTACGCCAACAGGCCTTCGGCGCCCTGCACTACCTTGCACAGGTCGCTGACCGGGAAACCCCATTGCGCCAGCTGCGCCAAGGTTGCCGAATGCGTCTCGGGCAGCTCGCCGCCGGACACTTCACCGAGGCCATAGGCATAGAAACTCAGCGGCCGTTGCGCACTGATCTTCGGATCAAGCTGGCGCAGTGAGCCGGCTGCGCCATTGCGCGGATTGGCCAGCACCTTGCCACCATGCAGGCGCGCCTGCTCGTTGTAGCGTTCGAAGTCGGCGCGCGGCATGTAGACCTCGCCACGTACTTCCAGTACTTCGGGCCAGCCCTGACCATCCAGTTGCTGCGGGATGACCTTGATCTGGCGCAGGTTGGCACTGACGTCTTCGCCGGTTGCACCGTCGCCACGGGTCGCGCCCTGCACGAACACGCCGTTCTCGTAGCGCAGGTTGATGGCCAGGCCATCGAGCTTGGGCTCAGCGGAGAAAAACAGTTCACGGCGATGCAGGCGCTCGTCGATGCGGCGCACGAAGTCATGCACTTCGGCATCGCTGAAGGCATTGCCCAACGACAGCATCGGCACGACATGCACGACTTCCGGGAAACGCGATGACGGTTTGCCACCGACCTGATGGCTGGGCGAGTCGGCACTGTCCAGTTCCGGATGCGCAGCTTCGAGCGCTTCCAGCTCGCGCATCAGCCGGTCGTACTCGGCGTCCGGGATGATCTGCTCGTCGTGCTCGTGATAAGCACGCGAGGCGTCGGCCAGCTGGCGGCGAAGTT
Organism: Stenotrophomonas sp. STEN023; assembly: GCF_056760135.1. Classification (NCBI taxonomy): domain Bacteria; kingdom Pseudomonadati; phylum Pseudomonadota; class Gammaproteobacteria; order Lysobacterales; family Lysobacteraceae; genus Stenotrophomonas; species Stenotrophomonas sp. STEN023. The sequence goes on from NZ_JBRREF010000047.1 coordinate 5,918, forward strand.
CGCTGATGCGCTGGGTGGCGTCGGTATTTTGATTCATGCGGCGATTTTACCTGCGCGGAGTGTTGGCGCGGGTGAGCTGGTGATGCTTTGGCTTTACGTTCACTGCGAACAGCACCCCTCCCCGGCCCTCCCCTACGCTGCGCGCAAGGGAGGGGGAAGAGCTACGCGTCCTCCCTTTGCCGTAGGCAAGGGGAGGGTTCGGGAGGGGTAGCTCTTAGAGCTTTACCAACGCGGCGACTTGGTCAGCGGCGGCGCCTGATGCTGGCGATCGTAAGCACGCAGATCATCGCGGATATGCGCGATGCGCTGACGGCCCAGGGCATTGCGGCTGTCATCCAGCACCACGCCATCCAGCAATTCACCCATGCGCTGCACGGTCGGCAGCATCTTTTCCCAGGCATCGAGCGCGGTCATCGGCGCCGGCAAGGTCAGGAAGAACGCAATGGCCGGGGTCTCCATCTCGCGGATATTGGCCATATCGAAACTGCCGGGCTTCATGATGCTGGCCATCGAGAAGATCGGGCCGCGCTCCGAATGCCCTTCCACCAGACGGTGGAACACATTCATGTAGCCGAAGACCAGGCCAGTCTTTTCCGCCGCCACCACGATGTCCTCGCCACGCAGCACCTGCCCGGAACGGGCAGCCACGTACAGCGAGACGATCTTGTCGAAATCCTGGGTAGGCCGCTTGCCGAGCTCACTCAGGTTGCCTTCGTCCACGTCAGGCAGGCCGAGCTCGGGCTGGGTTACGCCGTCGCCTTCTGCACCGCCCTCACCCAGCTCGGCACCTGCAGCGCCATCGGCACCACCCAGCACCGGCTCGCGCCGCGGTTGCTCACCACTGGCAGGTTCCTTGCGTTTGCCTTGGGCCAGGCGCTTGGGCCGGCTGAAAAAGAAAATGGCCGCTACCAGCAAAACGCCGGCAACCAGAATGCCGATACGCAACAGTGCCGTGTCAGACATGCGCTGCAGTCTCCGGATTAATCGTTCAGGTGGTTAAAGGATGGCACGTCAGGCCGCGCCCGCCAATCGGGCAGCCTCTTCCAGATCAACACTGACCAGTCGGCTGACACCCGGCTCACGCATGGTGACACCCGACAACTGGTGCGCCGCCTCCATCGTCGCCTTGTTATGGCTGACGAACAGGAACTGCACCTTCTCGCTCATTTCCTTGACCATATTGGCCAGGCGACCGACGTTGGCCTCGTCCAGCGGCGCATCCACCTCGTCCAGCAGGCAGAACGGGGCCGGGTTGAGCTGGAAGATGGCAAACACCAGCGCCACCGCGGTCATCGCCTTCTCGCCGCCGGACAGCAGCGAGATATTGGATACACGCTTGCCCGGCGGGCGCGCCATGATGGTCACGCCGGTATCGAGCAGATCTTCGCCGGTCAGCTCAAGATAGGCATGGCCACCACCGAACAGGCGTGGATACAGCGCCTGCACACCGGAATTGACCCGGTCAAAGGTGTCCTTGAAGCGCCCGCGGGTTTCCCGGTCGATCTTGCGGATGGCGTCTTCCAGGGTCTCCAGCGCGGTGTTCAGATCGGTGTTCTGCGCCTCCAGATACTCCGAACGCTGCGAGGCCTCGCCGTATTCGTGGATCGCCGCCAGATTGACCGGTTCCAGGCGGCGCATGCGGCCATCTATCTGGTGCACCGTCGATTCCCAATCCGACACGCGTGCATCTTCGGGCAGCGTGTTGATCACGTCCTGCAGCACGAAACCAGCCTTCTCGACTGCAGCCGACAGCTGCTCGGCGCTGAGCACCAGGGCCTGCTGGTCCAGCTTGCGCTGCGAGATCCGCTCGCGCTGCGCCAGCGACTGTTCGTCACGCTGATGGCGGGTCTGCTCAAGACCACGCAACTCATGATCGATGCCGTCGAGGAGGGTCCGCGCTTCGGCCAGCACGCGATCAACGCGCACGCGCTCAGCCAGTGCGTTCTGGTGCTCGGCTTCAAGGCTGTGCACCGGCGTGTCGCCTTCGTCCAGCTGCGAATGCAGTTCGCCAAGGCGCGAGTCGAGCTGCCCGCGCTGGCTGCCCATGCGTTCCAGCGCGTGGCTCAGCGAGCTGATCTGTGTGCGCTGCGACTCCAGCGTCAAGGCCAGCGCATGCATGCTGTCGCGCACATTGCGCGCCGCATCGCGGGACAGATCGCGCGCCTCACTCATCTGCCGGCGCTCGCTTTCCAGCGCGTGCCGTGCGGACTCCAGATCGCCCATGCTCGATACCGCCTCATCCAGACGCAGGCGCGCCTCGGTGGCCTGCTCGCGGCTGACATCCAGCGTTTCCAGCAACTGCGCCAACTCGCCTTCGATACGTTCGATGCGTGTGCGCGTGGATTCCAACTTGCCCTGCTGGCTCTGCAACTGCCCCGCCAACTCGGAGCCGGCGCGATGCGCTTGATGCAGCGAGCGCTGCACGTCTTCGCGCTGCTGCTCGGCAGCCAATAGCTGGTCACGCAAGGCGGCCAGCTGCTGCTCCAATGCAGCCTCACGTTCCTGCAGGGTTTCGATCTGCTCGCGTAAGGTGACGATCTCGCGCTCACGCAGCAACGCCCCCTGCTCGGCCGCACCGGAGCGCGACAAGCGCACCCAGCCCTGCCCCAGACGCTCACCGCCACGGGTGATCACCGATTCGCTGTCGCCAAGCTTGCGCTGCAGCTGCTGCGCCTGCGCCAGATCTTCAGCGCCATGCAGGTGCGCCAGCAGACGACGGATCGCCAACGGCCCCTGCACTTTCGCGGCCAACGAAGTCGGCGCGAAGTCAGCCTTGCTATCGGCGTTGGCAACCAGCGCAATGCGCCCTTCACCCAGCTCGGTCAGTGCATCAACCAGGGCTTCCGGTGCATCCACCAGCACGCCTTCGATCAGCTGGCCGAGCGCGCTTTCAACGGCATTTTCCCAGCCGCCTTCAACGGTGATGCGCTCGCCAACGCGCGCGGCCGAGTCCAGCCCGCGTGCTTTCAGCCATGCGGCCGCCGCGCCCTGCTCCTGGCCGAGTGCCGCCTGCTGCAGCGTTTCCAACGAGGAAAGCCGGCCGCGCGAGGACTGCGCCTGCTTGCGAACGTCGGCCAGTTCCGACTGACCGGTGCGCTGCTGTTCCTGCAGCGTCGCCACCGACTCCTTGCGCAGCTCGACCTGCTCACTCAAGGCTTCCAGCGCGGTCTTCTGCGTTTCGTGTTCCACCTGCAGCCGCTCGAAAGCCTCGGCCAGCGCATCCAGATCCAGACCAGCGCGCTCTGCCAGCAATGCTTCGCGGCGGCGATCGGCTTCAAGCACCTGCTTGTCCAGGTAATCCACGCGGGTGCGCTCGACCTCGCCGGAGCGGGTTGCTTCGGAGGTGTTGCGGTTATGCGCTTCCCAGCGCTGCTGCCAATCAGCCAGTTTTGCCTCGGCCTCGCGCAGCGCTTCCTGACGGATCTCGTTGTCTTCCTGCAGCTGTTCCAGCTGCGGCTCGGCGTTCTCCACCGACTCACGCAGCACGATCAATTTGGCTTCGTCGCCGCTGATGTGCTGGCCCAGTTCGGACAGCGCCTGACGGGTTTCATCGCGCGCCTTGTGCAGACGCTGCGCCATTTCACGCTGGTGGTGAATCTGCTGCTCAAGCCGGGCCAGGGTGCTACCCACCTGGTACACGTCGGCCTGCGCCTTGTTCAAATTCTCTGACGCTTCTTCGCGACGCACACGGCCGGTTTCAATGCGGCTCTCCGCATCGCGCTGCTCGGCGATCAGCTGCTGTAGCTTGGTTTCTTCACGCGACAGCGCTTCGCGCAGACCACCCAGACGGCCGTCGAGGCCGCGGTATTCAAGCGCCTTCCATTCCGCATCCTTGACCTGACGTTCTTCCTGCAGCGCCTGGTACTGCTCGGCCTGCCGCGCCTGACGCTTCAGGTGTTCGAGCTGCTTGCCGATTTCTTCGCGCAGGTCGTTGAGGCGATCGAGGTTTTCGCGGGTGTGGCGAATACGGGTTTCGGTTTCCTTGCGGCGCTCCTTGTACTTGGAGATGCCGGCGGCCTCTTCCAGGTACACGCGCAGGTCTTCCGGGCGTGCCTCGATGATCTGGCTGATCATGCCCTGCTCGATGATCGAGTAGCTGCGCGGCCCGAGGCCGGTGCCCAGGAACAGATCGGTGATATCGCGGCGACGGCACTTGGTGCCGTTCAAATAGTAGTTGCTGCTGCCATCACGACTGACCGTGCGCTTGACCGATATCTCGTTGAACGAGGCGTACTCGCCAGAGATGGTGTGGTCGGCGTTGTCGAAGATCAGCTCCACCGTCGCCTGCGACACCGGCTTGCGCCCGGCTGAGCCGGAGAAGATCACGTCGGTCAGCGAATCGCCACGCAGGCGGCTGGCTGAGCTCTCGCCCATCACCCAGCGCACCGCATCGATGATGTTGGACTTGCCACAGCCATTGGGACCGACGACGCCGGTCATATTGGTGGGCAGGTGCAAGGTCGTGGGATCGACGAACGACTTGAAACCGGAGAGCTTGATCGTGGATAGACGCATGGAATCGGGCTGTTGGCGGACATCGGCAGCAACTGCCGACACCCGGAATGAGGTTCCGGAGGTTCCCTTCCCGCACTCAAGCCATTGATATTCCGAAGAATTCAACTGGAAAAGCGCGGCACTGGCAACCGAGTATAGCTATACCCATGGCCGCCGGTGGTCAGACCAACCAAGCGACCAAAAGAAACGGGCGCCTTGCGGCGCCCGTTCTTTACAACCAGTCCGGCAGAATCAAGCGTCGGATTCGACGATGACCTTGACGGTGGCTTCCACGTCGGCGTGCAGCTTGACGATAACGTCGAACTCGCCGACGTTGCGGAAAGCGCCTTCGCCCATGATCACTTCGCTCTTGTTCAGCTCCAGGCCGGCAGCGGTGAAGGCTTCAGCGATATCACGCGGGCCAACCGAACCGTACAGCTTGCCTTCGGTCGAAGCATGCGCAGCGATGGTGACGCTGGCGCCTTCGAACTTGGCAGCGCGGGCTTCAGCACCGTTGTGCGAGGCCAGAGCCTTGGCTTCGTACTCAGCGCGCTTGGCTTCGAACTCGGCGATGTTGGTCGCGGTGGCCGGAACGGCCTTGCCCTGCGGCACGAGGAAGTTACGGCCGTAGCCCGGCTTCACGTCAACCAGGTCGCCCAGGCCGCCGAGGTTGGTCACTTTCTGGATAAGAATCAGCTTCATGGTGTAGCTCCGTTATTCGTTAGCGGCGCCAATGGCACCGCAACGCTTGCTGTCCGAATAGGACGGTGGGTACGGGAAATCCGGCCAAGGCCGGATTTCCTGTCGAGAATCCGCAGCGAGTGCGGATTCCTCCGAAAAATCGGATTAGACGTCGTGGTTGTCCGTGTACGGGATCAGGGCCAGGAAACGGGCGCGCTTGACGGCCGTGGCCAGCTGGCGCTGGTACTTGGACTTGGTGCCGGTCACGCGGCTCGGAACGATCTTGCCGTTCTCGGTCAGGTACTGACGCAGGGTGTTGAGATCCTTGTAATCGATCTCTTTCACGCCTTCAGCGGTGAACTTGCAGAACTTACGACGGCGGAAGAACTTGGACATGAAAGTGCTCCTTATTCAGCAGAAGCGGCGTCGTCGCCGGCTTCGTCATTGTTGGAAGATGCACCTTCTTCGTCGTCACGACGACGGCGCTCGCCACGCTCGGGCTTGTCACCCTTCTCGTCCTTGCTCTTCATGATCAGCGACTGCTCGGTGTCAGCCTCGTCACGCTTGATGACCAGGTTGCGCAGCACGGCGTCGTTGAAGCGGAAGCTCTCGGTCAGTTCGTTCAGAACTGCCTGGTCGGCTTCGATGTTCAGCAGAACATAGTGAGCCTTCACCAGGTTCTGGATCGGGTAAGCCAGCTGACGACGGCCCCAATCTTCCAGACGGTGGATGGTGCCGTTACCGGCTTCGACCAGCGCCTTGTAGCGCTCGATCATGGCGGGGACCTGTTCGCTCTGATCCGGGTGGACCAGGAACACGACTTCGTAATGACGACTCATGTTTTTATACCTTTCGGATATAGCCCTGACGGGCTGGACAGCCCCCCGCTGTGCTTTGCGGTGGGGCAAGGGATCCTGCACTTGGAGCGCAGGAAGCCGGTCATTATCCACTGGAAATGAACTGGAGGCAAGTTACCCCGGCCGGTGCAACACAGTATCCGGCGCCGGAAGGGGCCTCGGCCGCTACCGATGCTGCGTCGCAACAGTACACTATGTAACCGATTCCACGCCCTCCCCCGGACCGCCCGACGTGAATTCCACGCTTTCCCTGGCAGCGCAACTGACGCCGCGCCAGCGCACTTTCATTCTAATTGCGCTCTCACTCGGCGGCTTCGCCATCGGCACCAGCGAGTTCGCCAGCATGGGCTTGATGCTGGAAATCAGCCGCGGGCTGGCGATCACCGAAGCCCAGGTCGGCCACCTGATCAGCGCCTACGCCATCGGTGTCGTGGTCGGCGCGCCGCTGCTGGCCTTTGCCGGCGCCAGCCTGCAGCGGCGAAGCCTGCTGCTGTGGCTGATGGGCTTCTATGCCATCGGCAATCTGGCCAGCGCGCTGGCGCCGAGCTATCACACGATGCTGCTGGCGCGTTTCGTCGCCGGCCTGCCGCACGGCGCCTATTTTGGCGTGGCGATGCTGGTTGCCGCTTCGATCAGCCCGCCGGAACAGCGCGGCGCCGCCGTTTCCAAGGTGCTGCTGGGCCTGTCCATTGCCATCCTGCTGGGCAACCCGCTGACCACCTGGCTTGGCCAACAGTTCAACTGGCGCAGTGCTTTCGTGCTGGTCAGCCTGCTCGCCCTTGCCACGGTGACGATGGTTGCCCGCCAGCTACCAGCCGATCCGAACGAAATCCGCACCTCGCCGATGCGTGAACTGCGCGCCTTCAACACCAGCCAGGTATGGCTGGCACTGGCCATCGGCGCGATCGGCTTCGCCGGCATGTTCTGCGTATTCACCTATCTGGCACCGACCCTGGTCAACGTCACCGGTATCAATGAGCGCTGGATGCCGGTCGCGGTCGGCCTGTTCGGCGTCGGCGCGATCATCGGCAATGTTGCTGGTGGCAAGCTGGTCGACCGGCTACAGTTCCGCGCCGCCGGGGTACTGCTGGCGTGGTCGATCGTGGTGCTGCTGCTGTTCCCGCTGGCCGCGAACTCGGCCTGGGCAATGGTGCCGGCGATCATCGCCGTGGGCACGATGGGCGCCCTGGCCGTCGCCCTGCAGACCCGATTGATGGACGCCGCTGGCGAGGCCCAGACCTTGGCCGCCGCCTCCAACCATGCAGCCTTCAATACGGCAAACGCGCTCGGCCCGTGGCTTGGCGGCATGGCGATTGGCGCAGGTTATGGCCACGCCTCCACCGGCTATGTGGGCGCGGCGACTGCGGCGGTAGGTCTGCTGCTGTGGGGTATCGCGGTGATGTTGCAGCGACGCGCCAGCACCTCAACCCAGACCGCCAACCCCTGCCTGGACGGCTGAACCGGCGGCGGCGGCATTTGTATTCAATAAGGAATAGTATTGAATACAGCCGCAACCGGAGACTCCCATGTCACGAGCAAGCACCACGACCATGACGGTTCGCCTCAGCGGAACCTTGAGCGACTTCGTGGCCGCCAACGTGGGAGAACACGGCGCTTATGAAAATGTCAGCGAATACATGCGCGATTTGATCCGACGCGACAAGGAACGTACGGAGGCTGAAGCTTTCGAGCGACTCAAGGCAGAACTGACTCACGCCTTTGCCGCGCCGGAGTCGTCGTACCAGCCGTTGACGGCAGCCGAGGTCATCGCCCGTAACCGGCGCTGAGCACCGGAACATGGCCCAGATCCGAATCCAGGAAGCCGCGTCCTACCGGCTTGACGAGATCTACCGCTACACGCGGGACCACTGGGGCGAAGAACAGGCGGAGCACTACATCAACGGATTGTTCGAGGCGCTGGAGGGTGTTTCGACACGGCTTACGCCATCACGCCCCATTCCGGGCGAATTTGGCATCGATGGCTTCTTCTTCCGTTACGAGCAGCATGTCGTGTACTGGCGACGGCTTTCCAATGGGGACATCGGTGTCGTCACCATCCTGCATGCACGAATGCACCAGATCGACAGGTTCAGCGAAGATTTCGAAACCTAGCCCGTAGTGCCGAGCCATGCTCGGCTGAAGCACTCTCGGCGATATCCGGGATTGTGCATGACGCCCCTGCCGAGCATGGCTCGGCTCTACAGGGGGAAGCCTTCTGGGATTCCTGCTTTCCGGCCCCGACACCGGGCGTGCTTCGCGGCTTACGCCGCTCCTACAAAAGGGGCAACCACCGCCTTGCTCAGCGGTGCATGTCGTCGGTGGTGAAGCTCTCGCCGCAGCCGCATTCGGCCGCCGCGTTGGGGTTCTTGAAGGTAAACGTCTCACTCAGGCCCTGCTTGCCGAAGTCGATCTCGGTGCCATCCACCAGCGGCAGGCTCTGTGCGTCCACGTAGATGCGCACGCCGTCCTGCTCGAACACGGTGTCGCCCTCGCGCTCATCCTTGGCCAGGTCAGTGATATGGCCCCAGCCCGAGCAACCGGTGCGGGTCACGCCGAAACGCAGGCCAAGCGCGCCCGGGGTGCCGTTGACGAAACGCTGCACGCGGGAATGGGCGATGGGGGTCAGATGAACAGCCATGTTGGGGCGACTCCAGCAGAATTACGGTCCAATTATAGATGGAGGCGGTCCTCCGGACTGCAAGCGTCGATAAATGCTCGCCTGCCCGGGCGTTGAACCGCTAAAATCTCGCATTCACAGATCGAGTCGATCAACAGAGGATTCAAGTCATGACGGTGGTCAGCGTTGCACACGCCCTTGCCGGGAAGTTCCCGGAAGGCGGAGAAGTCACAGTCCGCGGGTGGGTCCGCACGGTGCGCGGCTCGGCTGGACTGGCCTTCGTCAACGTCAGCGATGGCTCGGGCTTCGCCCCGATCCAGGTCGTGGCCACCGAAGCGCTGTCCAATTTCGAAGACATCAAGAAGCTGACCCCGAGCTGCTCGGTGATCGCCACCGGCACCCTGGTCAAGTCGCAGGGCAAGGGCCAGAGCTTCGAAATCCAGGCGCAGAGCCTGGAAATCGTCGGCTGGGTCGAAGACCCGCTGACCTACCCGATCCAGCCCAAGCCGATGTCGCCGGAGTTCCTGCGTGAAGTGGCGCATCTGCGCCCGCGCACGAATCTGTTCGGCGCGGTCACCCGTATCCGCGACTGCCTGTCCAAGGCCGTGCACCGTTACTTCCATGAGAACGGCTTCTACTGGATCAGCACGCCCATCATCACCAGTTCCGACGCGGAAGGTGCCGGCCAGATGTTCCGCGTCTCCACGCTGGACATGGCCAACCTGCCGCGCACCAGCGACGGCCAGATCGATTTCAGCCGTGACTTCTTCGGCAAGGAAACCTTCCTGACCGTGTCCGGCCAGCTCAACGTCGAGGCGTACTGCCTGGCACTGAGCAAGGTCTATACCTTCGGCCCGACCTTCCGCGCCGAGAACAGCCACACCACCCGCCACCTGGCCGAGTTCTGGATGGTGGAGCCGGAAATCGCCTTCGCCGACCTGGCCGAAAACGCGCGCGTGGCCGAAGAGTTCCTGAAGTACCTGTTCCGCGCCGTGCTCGATGAGCGCGCCGACGACATGGCCTTCATCGCCGAGCGCGTGCAGAAGGACGCCATCACCCGTCTGGAAGCCTTCGTCAACGCACCGTTCGAGCGCATCGAGTACACCGATGCGATCAGCCTGCTGCAGAAGTCCGGCAAGAAGTTCGACTACCCGGTCGAATGGGGCCTGGACCTGCAGACCGAGCACGAGCGCTGGTTGACCGAGGAGCACGTCGGCCGCCCGGTCGTGGTGACCAACTACCCGGAACACTTCAAGGCCTTCTACATGCGCCTGAACGACGACGGCAAGACCGTCGCCGCGATGGATGTGCTGGCCCCGGGCATCGGCGAGATCATCGGCGGCAGCCAGCGCGAAGAGCGCCTGAACGTGCTCGACGCGCGCATGGCGCAGTTCGGCCTGGATCCGGATCACTACCAGTGGTACCGCGACTTCCGTCGCTACGGCTCGGTGCCGCATGCCGGCTTCGGCCTGGGCTTCGAGCGCCTGGTGGTTTACGTCTGCGGCCTGTCCAACATCCGCGACGCGATCCCCTACCCGCGTGCACCGGGTTCGGCGGAGTACTGATTCATCTGATCCAGTAACAGGAGGCGGTGCCGTTGACCTTGTTCTTCGCTCTTTGCTTTGTCGGCGTGGCCATTGCCGGCCTCAGCGCCTTCCTGATTTTCTGGCCGTTGACGCTGGTCCATATACGCGACCGGCATCCGGCGCTGGCCACCGAATTCGGCGCCGGCGCTTTTCTCAAACCAGAGTGCCTGCGCTGGCTGCTGGGCCGCGGCTTCACCGGCATCGCCGACCGCTCGCTGTCCGGCTTGGCCACCCCCGCCCGCATCGCCTTGCTGGTGATGCTCGGCGGGCTGGGCATGGCACTGCTGTTGTGGCTTTTTTCGCAGGTAATGAAATGACTGATTTCGAGAACATTCCCGACCAGTGGTGGCTGGCGCAGCTCGGCGGCACCCTGATCTGGGCGCGCCTGCGGGTGCGTCCGGGCGGCACCGCCGAGATCCTGGACAGCGATGGCAACACGCTGAGCTACGACAGTGAAGACACCGCCCGCGGACAGCTGTTCGACGCCGAGTTCGTCGCCTTCGACGGCTTGGACGAAGAAGACGCGCTACACCGCGGCTTCTCGCTGCATGAGGTGACCCCACCGCAAGGCGACGACGACACGCTGCGCGAGCGCATGGTGCAGTTGCTCGGCACCCGGGTCTGATCGAACCGTGTTCGCCCAGCGCGTATTCGTCGAGACCGACCTGCTCTGGCTGGACCGCCTGCTGGCCCGCGACCCGTTCGTTACCCTGCTGACCACCGGCAACGATGGATTGCCCGAACTGACCCGGCTGCCGGTGCTGTACCGGCGTGCAGGGCACAAGGTCGAGCTGATCGCCCATTGGGCCAAGGCCAACAAGCAATCCCGGCATAGCGGCAGCGCCAAGGTATTGGTCAACGGCCCGCAGGGCTATGTCTCGGCCAGCTGGTATCCGGACAAGGAAAGCGCGGCGCGTGTTCCCACCTGGAACTACGCCGCAGCTGAACTTGTCGGCGAACTGCACAGCTTCGACGACACGGCGTCATTGGCCCAACTGCTGTCAGACACCAGCCACTTCTTCGAGGCCAGCGTCGGCCAGGACTGGCAGTTCGATGCCAGCCTGGACGATCACGCCCCCTCGCTGCGCGCCATCGTAGGCTTCCGCCTGGAGGTGCAGCAGATCCAGATCAAGCTGAAGCTGAGCCAGAACCATCCGCAGGCAAACCAGTTGGCGGTGATCGAGGCCTTGCAGGCCCTGGACACGCCCGATGCCCGCGAACTCGCGCAGTGGATGCAGTTGTATCGCAGTGAGCACGGCGACCAGCCTGATGCCTGAGCCACGCCCCGTTTCCCGCGACGCTGCCGTGCAAACGCGCAGCAGCGCCCTCCCCCTCAAGATCGCAAGGGAAGCTTCACCATGAAAGACATCCATAACCTGCTGCAGAAGAACCGCGAATGGGCAGACCGGATCGAGAAGGAAGATCCCGAGTTCTTCCACCAGCTGGCCAAGCAGCAGAGCCCGGAGTACCTGTGGATCGGCTGCTCCGATTCGCGGGTACCGGCGAACCAGATCATCGGCATGGCGCCGGGCGAGATCTTCGTCCACCGCAACATTGCCAACGTGGTGGTGCACACCGACCTGAACTGCCTGAGCGTGATCCAGTACGCCGTGGACCAGCTCAAGATCAAGCACATCCTGATCGTCGGCCATTACGGCTGCGGCGGCGTGCATGCGGCCTTGAACAAGGTGCGTGTCGGCCTGGCCGACAACTGGCTGCGGCACGTCGGTGATGTCGCGCAGAAGCACGACGACATCCTCTCGCAGATCGACGATCCTGAGCTGCGCCATGCGCGCCTGTGCGAGTTGAACGTGATCGAACAGGTAGTCAACGCCTGCCGCTCGACCATCGTGCAGGACGCCTGGGCCCGCGGCCAGAAGCTGATGGTGCACGGCTGGGTCTACAGCCTGCGCGACGGCCGGGTCAGCGAGATGGGTATTGATGTGGGTGCGCCGGAGGAGTTGCAGCCTGCGTATGAAAAAGCACTTTCGTTCGTACCGCGCAAAGGCAAACGGCACTGAGCGGAGGAAGATCCTGCCGGAGCTAGGCTTCCCTAATCCCCGGCCGGAGCTAGGCTTCCTCCCCTCTCCCGCTTGCGGGGTGAGAGGAGCAGCTTGCGAACCACAGGTTCGCTGCTACTCGAACGACCTTGCGCCAGCGCAAGGGCCGGGGCGCGGAGCGGGGGCTGGGGGTGAGGGCCTACCGCCCAAGCCAAGTCAAAACCCTGCCCTCATCCGCCCTTCGGGCACCTTCTCCCGCATGCGGGAGAAGGGACAGAGCAGAAGCCAGAGCAAAGCCAAAGCCAGAGCGACAGCAAGAGCCAGAGCAAGAGCCAGAGCCAGAGCCAGAGCAAGAGCAAGAACAAAAGCAAAAACAAAAGCAAAAGCAAAGCAAAAGCAGCAGCCCCCCCCAAAAAAACACCCCTAGCCCACGCACCAAACAGGCCCCGCATGCTCCCCCTACCCCTGAACCTGCTCGGCTGGATCGAAGAACACCGCCATCTCCTGAAGCCGCCGGTCGGCAACAAGATGATCGAGAACGGTGACTTCATCGTCATGGTGGTTGCCGGCCCCAACAGCCGCAACGACTACCACTGGGACGAAGGCCCGGAGTGGTTCTTCCAGCTCGAAGGCGAGATGGTGCTGCGAATACAGGAAGATGGCGCGGTGCGCGACATCCCGATCCGCGCCGGCGAGATCTTCCTGCTGCCGCCACGCGTGCCGCATTCGCCGCAGCGCATGCCTGGCTCGATCGGCCTGGTCGTCGAGCGCAAGCGCCTGGAACATGAGCTCGATGGCTTCATGTGGTTCTGCCAGCAATGCAACCACAAGATTTACGAAGAGTTCTTCCACCTGAAGAACATCGAGACCGATCTGCCCAAGGTCTTCGACCGGTTCCATGCCTCGACCGAACACCGTACCTGCACACAATGCGGCGCCGTACATCCATTGCCCAGACCGGTCACGCCAGAAGCCTGAGTGGTCGGGCGCGGTTACACTGCGGGTACATCCTCGACGTGTCCGCACCGATGAACGAAACGCTGTCACCCGCTCACGCCACCGCACTTGATGCTGCCGATCCGCTGCGCCATCTGCGCAGCCAGTTTCTGATCCCGCAGCACCAAGGCACCGATCAAGCCTATTTCGTCGGCAACTCGCTGGGCCTGCAGCCACGCGGTGCGCAGGCGATGGTGCAGGAGGTGATGGACCAATGGGGCCGCATCGCTGTCGAGGGCCACTTCACCGGGCCGACGCAGTGGTTGAGCTATCACCGCCTGCTGCGCGATTCCCTCGCAGGCGTGGTCGGCGCGCTGCCGCATGAAGTGGTGGCAATGAACACGCTGAGCGTGAACCTGCACCTGATGATGGTCAGCTTCTACCGCCCCAGCAGCGAACGCCCGGCGATCCTGATGGAAGCTGGCGCCTTCCCGACCGACCGCCACGCGGTCGAGGCACAGATCCGCTTCCATGGCTTCGATCCGGCCACCGATCTGATCGAAGTGCAGCCGGACGAAGCCAACGGCACCATCTCGATGCAGGCCATCGAACAGGCCATCAACACGCACGGCAAGCGCGTCGCGCTGGTGTTGTGGCCAGGCGTGCAGTATCGCACCGGCCAGGTCTTCGATCTGGACGCGATCACCCGCCTGGCACGCGCGCAAGGCGCCAACATCGGCTTCGATCTCGCCCACTCGGTTGGCAACGTGCCGTTGAACCTGCACGACGTCGCACCGGATTTCGCGGTGTGGTGCCACTACAAATATTTGAATGCCGGTCCGGGTGCGGTCGCCGGTGCCTTCGTGCACGAACGCCATGCCAGGGATACCTCACTGCCACGTTTCGCCGGTTGGTGGGGCCATGAACAGGCGACCCGCTTCCAGATGGCACCGGAGTTCGTGCCCGAGCTTGGCGCCGAAGGCTGGCAGCTGAGCAATCCGCCGGTGCTCGGCCTTGCTCCACTGCGTGCATCGCTGGCGCTGTATGACGAGGCCGGCATGGACGCGCTGCGCGCGAAGTCACTGAAGCTCACCGGCTACCTGGAAACCATGGTGCGTGCGCGCCTGGACCATGTGCTGCAGATCATCACGCCTGCCGAACCCGAACGCCGTGGCTGCCAGCTGTCACTGCGCGTAGCCGGTGGCCGCGCACAAGGCCGCTCGCTGTTCGAGTACCTGCAATCAGTCGGCGTGCTCGGCGACTGGCGCGAGCCCGATGTCATCCGCATCTCGCCAACGCCTTTGTACAACCGCTACAGCGATGTCTACCGCTTCGTCGATGAAGTGGAAACCTGGGCTGGCGTCTGACCAACGGAATCCTGTGACTTGAACACCCCCACCCCACGCAGTCTCACCCTGATCGGCGCCGGTTTGGCCGGCTCCCTGCTTGCCATCCTGCTGTCGCGGCAGGGCTGGAAAATAACCGTCTACGAACGCCGCGGCGATCCACGTATCGCTGACTACGAGTCCGGCCGTTCGATCAATCTCGCACTGGCCGAACGCGGCCGCAATGCCTTGCGCCAGGCCGGCGTCGAAGACGAGGTGATGGCCAAGGCGGTGATGATGCGCGGGCGCATGGTGCACCCGCGCGAAGGCGAGCCCGACCTGCAGCGTTACGGCCGCGATGACAGCGAAGTGATCTGGTCGGTACACCGCAAAGATCTCAACACCACCTTGCTGCAGCTGGCCGAGGAAGCGGGTGCGACCGTGCACTTCCACCGCCGCCTGCACACCGTTGACTTTGATGCAGGCTATGCACGCTTCATTGATGACCGCGACGACCAGCCACACGACATCCACTTCAACACGCCGCTGATCGGTGCCGATGGCGCTGGCTCGGCGCTGCGTGCAGCAATGAACCGCAAGCTGCCGTTGGGCGAGCGCATCGAGTTCCTCGATCATTCGTACAAGGAGCTGGAGATTCCGCCGGCAGCAGATGGCAGCTTCCAGATCGAAGCCAACGCCCTGCACATCTGGCCGCGCGGCAACTACATGTGCATCGCCCTGCCCAACGACGAAGGCACCTTCACCGTCACCCTGTTCCTGCCCAATGAGGGCGAGCCCAGCTTCGCAACAGTGCGCAACGGTGCTGAAGCAGAAGCCTTGTTCCAACGCGACTTCGCTGATGCCCTGCCGTTGATACCGGACCTGCGCGCCGACTGGGAGCAGCATCCGCCCGGCCTGCTCGGCACGCTGTATCTGGAGCGCTGGCACCAGCGAGGCAAGGCGGTGCTTATCGGTGATGCCGCGCATGCAATGGTGCCCTTCCACGGCCAAGGCATGAACTGCGCATTCGAAGACTGTGTGGTGCTGGCGCGCTGCCTGGCCGAACACCCCGGTACGGAAGAAGCCTTCACCGCTTTTGAAGCCGAGCGCAAACCCAATGCCGCCGCCATCCAACAGATGGCCTTGGACAACTATCTGGAAATGCGCGACCGCGTCGCTGATCCTAGCTACCTGCTGCAGCGCGAACTGGAGCAGGCGCTGCAGGCGCGCTGGCCCACCCGTTTCGTGCCGCATTACACGATGGTTACGTTCCTGCACACGCCGTACTCGGTTGCTCTGGAACGCACCCATCTGCAGCAGGCCATCCTGGCCGACGCAACCGCCGGCCACGACTCGCTGGACAACATCGACTGGGCTGCGCTGGAGCAGATCATCCATGCCCAACTGCCGGTACTGGAAGGAGCGCACTGATGGCCGAGAGCTTCCTGTTCTACGATCTGGAAACCTTTGGCCAGGACCCGCGCCGCACCCGCATCGCCCAGTTCGCTGCGGTACGTACCGACGCCAACCTGAAAGTCATCGACGAACCGATCAGCTTCTACGTCAAGCCGGCCGACGATCTGCTGCCCTCGCCGATTGCCACACTGATTACCGGCATCACCCCGCAGCATGCACTGGCCGAAGGTGTCAGCGAGGCCGAGGCGTTCGCCCGCATCAACGAGTTGATGAGCAAGCCGCAGACCTGCACGCTCGGTTACAACACCCTGCGCTTCGATGATGAGTTCGTGCGCTACGGTCTATTCCGCAACTTCCACGACCCCTACGAGCGCGAATGGCGCAGCGGCAACTCGCGCTGGGATCTGCTCGACATGCTGCGGCTGGTGCACGCGCTGCGCCCGGACGGCATCAACTGGCCCAAGCGCGAAGATGGCGCCACCTCGTTCAAGCTCGAGCACCTGGCGCTGGCCAATGATGTGCGCGAAGGCGATGCCCACGAGGCGCTGTCCGATGTCTACGCCACCATCGGCATGGCGCGGCGCTTCCGTGAGGCGCAGCCGCGCATGTGGGACTACGCATTGCGCCTGCGCGACAAACGCTACGTTGGCAGCCTGCTCGACGTGGTGGCGATGGAGCCGGTGCTGCACATCTCCATGCGCTACCCGGCCAGCCGCCTGTGCGCCGCGCCGGTGCTGCCGCTGGCGCGCCACCCACACATCAACAACCGGGTGATCGTGTTCGATCTGGAAGGCGATATCGAGCCGCTGCTGGAGCTGTCGGTGGAAGAGATCACCGCGCGCCTGTACACCCGCGCCGCCGACCTGCCCGAGGGCCAGCAACGCATTCCGCTGAAGGAAGTGCACCTCAACAAGGTGCCGGCACTGGTTGCCTGGAACCATCTGCGCGATGCCGACTTCGAGCGCCTGGCCATTGATCCGGCGGTGATTGAAGCCAAGGCCGAGAAGCTGCGTGCGCTGGCTCCGCAGTTGGCCGAAAAAGCACGTCAGGTGTTCGCCCGCGAGCGCACCAATGACGGCCCGGTTGATGCCGACGCCTCGCTGTACGACGGCTTCCTGGCTGAAGGCGACAAGGGCCTGCTGAGCAAGGTGCGCACCGCGCCGCCAGAAGCACTGGCCGAGCTGGAACAGCGCTTCCGCGACCCGCGCCTGCCCGAGCTGCTGTTCCGCTACCGCGCGCGCAACCATCTACAAACCCTCGACGCCACCGCGCGCTCACGCTGGGATGCGTATCGTCAGCAGCGCTTCACTACCCCAGGCATGGCCGAGCAGACCTTGCCGGAATACGTCGCGCAGATTGCCGAACTGCGCGAGGAGCACAAGGACAACCCGGCCTCACTGGCCCTGCTTGATGCTTTGGACCAGTGGCACCTTACTTTGCAGGACACACCATGACCCAGTATTTCAGCGATGCCAGCTTCAAGTTCCTGAAAGCGCTGGCACGCCATAACGACAAGACCTGGTTTGCCGAGCACAAGCAGCAGTACGAAGACCATGTGCGCCAGCCCTTTCTGCGCCTGATCACCGACCTGCAGCCAGACCTGAGCGAAGTCAGCACGCACTTCCAGGCCGATCCGCGCACCGTCGGCGGCTCGCTGTTCCGCATCTACCGTGATTCCCGCTTCTCCCACGACAAGGCACCCTACAAAACCTGGCAGGGTGCACGTCTGTTCCATGAGCGCCGCAAGCAGGTGCCGGCGCCGTCGTATTACATCCACCTGGCACCGGGCGAGAGCTTTGTTGGTGCTGGTATCTGGCACCCGGAACCGGACGTACAGCGCCGCCTGCGTCAGTTCATCCTCGACAACCCAGGCAGCTGGAAGGCGGCCGCGCATGCACCGGCCACGCGCAAGCGCTACGAGTTCGAGAGCAGCGAGAAGCTGGTGCGGCCGCCGCGCGGCTTCCCGGCCGACTTCGAGTTCATCGACGACCTCAAGCATCGCAACTGGGTGCTGTGGCGTTCGCTGGACGACGAGGTGATGACCGGCCCGCGCCTGCGCCAGACCCTGGCCAAGGACCTGGCCGCACTCGGTCCGTTCGTCGACTACCTGTGCGCCGCGCTGGATCTGGAATTCTGATTAGCGCGGGCTTCACGCAAACCAACCTGGTTTGCGGCACGCTTGGAGGCAACCTTCGACAGGAAGCCGCCATGACCAGCATCCACCTGCAAGTCTGGATCGATGCCCCGCTGGCCACCGTCTACAGCGGCCTGGCCAGTGCCGAGGGACTGAGCCACTGGTGGATACCGCACCAGCAATCGGTCATCGACGGCGAAACGGTGATCAGCCACAACCCTGGCTCCGGCCATGGCGTGGTTGCGCTGAAGGTGCTGGAGATCATCCCCGAGCGCTGCGTCCGCTGGGAGGTGATCAGCCGTCACCCGCCACAAAGCCCGGCCTCGGCCTGGACTGGCACCGAGATCCGCTTCGACCTGTCACGCCGGGCCAGCCCCGGTGCCTGGCGCGGCCTGCCGCACGAAGGCGAGCCGATGACCGTACTGGAGTTCCATCACCTGGGCTGGAACGGCGACAGTGAATACCTGGGCTTCTGCAGCCAGGCCTGGGCCGAAACGCTGGTGATGCTGCGCCGTTGGGCCGAAGCACGCAGCCCCGCACACCCCTGATTTCGAGGATAGCAACGCAATGAAGAAGTGGATACTTGCCGCCGTCATCGCCATGGCAGTGTTGCTGGCCGCCTACGTCATCGGCGGCCCCTATCTGGCAATCCGCGGCATCAGCCAGGCGATCGAACAACGCGATACCGGCAAGCTGGCGCGACACGTCGATTTCGGCGCGGTGCGGGTCAACATCAAGGCGCAGATCAACGATTACATCGTGCGCCGCGCTGGTAGCGACATGCAGTCCAGTCTGTTCGGCCAGGTCGCACTGGGCGTTGCCGGCAATCTCACTGGCGCAGGTGTCGATACCTTCGTCACCCCCTTGGGTATCGCTGCCCTGCTGCAGGGTGACAGCCTGTGGAAGCGGGCCATCGGTGACACCGTCGGTGGTGACACCTGGGCTCCGCCCTCGCCGGCCAAGCCGCTGGCCAATACCACCGGCCATTACGAATCGCTGTCGCGCTACACCGCCACCACCCACCTGGAAGATGGCCGCGAAGTCGTGTTCGTGCTCAGCCGCCAGGGGCTGCGCTGGCGGCTGACCAATATCATGCTGCCACTGGGACAGGCGCCGGGCTGACCGGCGCCGGTTCCGTCAGGCAATTCTGCGCGGCGCTTCTTCGATCACGCTGTCGGCGAGGAAGGCATCCAGTGAATCATCCATCGCCTGCATCCAAGGCGTGTGATGCAGCGGCGCCAATGTGCCGGTCAGCACCGAGCGATAGCTATAGTTGCGGTAGCCGAGGATGTCGTCCTTCTTGTCGTGCTTCCACTGTTTGAACAGCGTGGCCACGGCCTCGACGTTGAAGTCCGGATAGTCGGTGGCATCGAGCAGATCACGCACGTACCCGGTCTGGAAGTCGATGTCCTGCTCAGCCGAGGTCGTCGCCTCCTCCCGCGCCAACCAGGCTTCACTGTCAGCACGCATTGCATCGGCAGTCGGCAACGCGATCCTGCCGAGGATCACATCGCGCGCATACCAGGCCTGCGCATCGAACATGTTGAAGGTGTAGTACTGGTCCTGCATGCCCAGATAGATCAGCTTGGGGTTGTCGATCCAGAACACACCCTTGTACAGATCACCCGGGTACAGACGGTTGCGGGTGCGTAGGGTCAATGCATCGGGCAGGAACGGAAAATGGTGCTGGTAGCCAGTGCACAGCACAATGGCATCCACGTCCTTGCTGCTGCCATCGATGAAGTGCGCGGTGTTGCCCTCGACGCGCTGCAACAGGGGCTTTTCTTCAAAAGCCGCCGGCCAGTCATAACCGGTAGCCGCGCTGCGATAACTGAAAGTGACCGATCTGGCGCCGTACTTGTAGCACTGCGTACCGATGTCCTCGGCCGAATAGCTGGAGCCCACCAGCAGCAGATCCTTGTCTGCGAATTCACAGGCATCGCGGAAATCATGCGCGTGCAAGACGCGGCCGGGGAAACGATCCACGCCCTCGAAGAATGGCGCGTTCGGTGTGGAGAAATGCCCGGTGGCAACGATGACCCGATCGAATTCCTCGGTCAGCAGTTCGTCTTTCTTCAGGTCGCGGACGGTGACGGTGAAGCGCTCGGTTTGTTCCGAGTAGTCGACCCATTGCACCGCCATGTTGAAGCGGATCTGATCACGCACGCCGCTCTTTTCGATGCGGCCCATGATGTAGTCGCGCAGCACGGCGCGTGGCGGATAGGAGGCGATCGGGCGGCCAAAATGCTCTTCGAAACTGTAGTCGGCAAACTCCAGCGCTTCCTTCGGGCCGTTCGACCAGAGGTAGCGGTACATGCTGCCATGTACGGGTTCGCCATAAGCATCCAGCCCGGTACGCCATGTGTAGTTCCACATCCCGCCAAGATCGGATTGCTTTTCGAAGCAGACGATCTCTGGCACTTCAGCTCCACCTCGACGGGCGGATTCAAAGGCACGAAGTTGCGCCAGGCCGCTCGGGCCGGCTCCAAGAATGGCGATACGCATGGTCATTCGGGTTGTTTCTCCTGTGTAGCTGCAATCGCGTAAACGCGACGGCACTGCGCAAGGGCGCGTTATGCGCCGTGCAGGAGAGACAATGCGTCCAGTCCCGCGCGGCGCGCGAAACACCCGGCCGCCACGCAGGGCAGCGCATAGGGAATGGCAGGTACATGACGCTACCGGTCGGGGAACAGGCCCCGCCCCTGGATCACCGGGTGGGTGCAGTGCGGGAGGGATCTGCTGCATTCGTGCAGATCAGGGCGCGGCAGGATTGCCGCTGGTTCAGCTGTGAACCCGCGAAAGCATCTTCATCCTAACATGTGGGGAATGTAGGGCTACAAGGCCGCGCTGGGCGCCGGATTGTGGGGGCGGCGTGAGCCGCGAAGCTGACCAAGCAAGAACGACTGATACCACAGCAATTGCACCTTACCTGCTGTCGGATAGATTGGTTGCTTCGCGGCTTACGCCGCTCCCACAACAAACGTCAGCTTTAGTCCGGATTTGCTACACCATGCGGGACATGCCCGGCTGCCACATGCTGGCGCGCGCTGTCGATATTGTGTTGCGAATCATCGAAGAAGATGTCGGCACCGAAGGCTTCAAGGAATGGGCCCTTGTGGCGGCCGCCGAGGAACAGCGCCTCATCCAGGCGCACGCCCCATTCGCGCAGGGTGCGGATCACGCGCTCGTGCGCGGGCGCCGAACGTGCGGTTACCAGCGCGGTGCGGATGGGTGCTGCTTCGCCAGCCGGGAATGCCGCCTGCAAGGCATGCAATGCCGAAAGGAAGTTGCGGAACGGGCCACCGCTGAGCGGTTCGTGCGCACGCTCGCGTTCGTGGCGGCCGAATGCCTCCACGCCCTGCTCGCGCGAAATACGCTCGCTCTCATCGCCAAAGATCACTGCGTCACCATCGAAGGCGATGCGCAGCTGGGTCTTGGAGCGACCGGTATCGGTTGCGGCAGCCGACGCAGTGGCCACGTCCTGCGCGCTCTGCGGCAGGATGGTGGCTGCGGCAATGCCGTTGACCAGGGCGCGCCGCACCGAATCCGGGTTGGCCGACAGGAACAGATCGGTGCCGAACGGTTTGACGTAAGGCCAGGTTGGCTCGCCGGCGGTAAAGGTGGCGCGCACGATATCCAGCTTGTAGTGCTGGATGGAGTTGAAGATGCGCAGGCCGGTGTCCGCGGAGTTGCGCGACAGCAGGATCACCTCGACGCGCGGCGTTTCCAGGGGGGCACCGTCATTCAAGGCCAGCAATTTGCGCACCACCGGAAACGCCACACCGGGCTTGAGCACATCATCCTCGTGCGCCCGTTGGTAGGCGGCATAGGCCTCCAGACCTTCGCGTTCGAACAAGGCATGGCCTTCTTCGAGATCGAACAGTGCGCGCGAAGTAACCGCGACGGTGAGAAGCCGGGGAGTGTTGTCACCCATGGACGATGAACCCAATACGATCAAGGAACGGGACCCAGTCTACCCGCAAGCGGCCCCGCTGCCGCCATTCCGGCGCTCAGACCATGAACTGCTCGCTCAGGATGCGCTCTTCCAGGTTGTGCTCAGGGTCGAACAGCAAGGTCACCTGGCGCTCGCGCGACTCGCGGATGGTCACTTCCACCACGTCGCGGGTTTCGTGCGAATCGGCGGTGACGCTGACCGGACGCTTGTAAGGATCGAGCACGCGGAAGCGCACTTCGGTCTCTGCCTTGAGGATTGCACCACGCCAGCGCCGCGGCCGGTAAGGGGCCAACGGGGTCAAGGCAATCGTGTTGGAGCCCAGCGGCAGGATCGGGCCGTGCGCCGAGTAGTTGTAGGCAGTGCTGCCGGCGGGTGTGGAGACCAGCACGCCGTCGCAGATCAGTTCTTCCACCCGTTGCTGGCCATTGAGGTCGATGCCGATATGCGCGGCCTGGCGGGTCTGGCGCAGCATTGAGACATCGTTATAGGCCAGCGAACCAGTGGTGGTCCCCGATTCGGTCAGCGCAATCATTTCCAGTGGCCGCAGATGGGCCGGCTCGGCCAAGGCCAGGCGCTGGATAAGATCGTCTTCGCGGTGATGGTTCATCAGGAAGCCAACCGTGCCCAGTTTCATGCCGAACACCGGTTTGCCCTTGCTGCCATGGCGATGCAGGGTCTGCAGCATGAAGCCGTCGCCGCCCAACGGGCAGATCACGTCCGCGTCTTCCGGGTTGTGGTCGCCATAACGGGCAGCCAGGCTGACCCGGGCCTGCTGGGCAGTCTCGACGGTACTGGCGAGGAATGCGATTCGGGGGGACACGGGCGCGTCTTTTCGTTCGGCTTGGAGGGCGAGGATAACCTGCTGGTGTAGTGACTGGTGCTTTCGTTTGCTTGGAAACTGAAGGCCAAAGCCAAGAGCTGCCCTCACCCCAACCCCTCTCCCGCAGGCGGGAGAGGGGCTAGTGCACCGCGAGCGCAGGCATCCTGCGCAATTGCAGCTGTAGCCCCTCTCCCGCCTGCGGGAGAGGGGCTGGGGTGAGGGCAGGCTTTTGACTTAACAAAAAAGAACGGGCCCTTTCGGGCCCGTTCTCCAAAACCAATGACCTACCGGCTTACGCGCCGTGCGCAGCCAACTGGCCCAAACGCTGCACCGCCACCGACACCGTCGGGTAGTCCAGCGTCTTCTGCTCAGCCAGCTCAGACAGCATCGCCAGGGTGAAACGCAGACCGCTGTCATCACGACCCAACCACGCAGCCACCTTGGCCTCCGCAGTGGCGCCCTTCATCGACAGCACCTGGCCAGCCAATGCACGCTGATGCGCGGCCAGCTCGTCGCGCAGCACGCCACGGGCAACCGCATGCCAACGGCCGTTGACCTCCAGCGCGTCGATCTGCTCGAACAGCCACGGCATCTGCAGGGCTTCGCCCAGGCGGAAGTGGACCTTGGACACGTCCACCGGCTTGAGCTTGCGCGGACGCGCCAGCTCAATGATGTCGAACGCCGGCTCCAGGAACTGCAGTTCGGACAGCTGCTGTGCCAGTGCCGCCGGCAAGCCCTTCTCCTTCCATGCCACAACGCTGGCCTCATAGGCCGGGCGCTGCGAATCCGGCAGCACGCCCGAGGCGACGCGGATGTCGTTGAACGGACCCTGGTAGCGATCCACCGCGGCGGTGATGCCCGGCATCGCACCCGGACGGGTCAGCAGCCAACGCACGAACGAACGCTGCAGCTTCCAGATCACTTCCAGTGCATCCACCTGCACCGCCTCGGGCAAGGTACCGTCGAGCGCGTCGATCTGCGTCCACAGTGCACGTGCGTCCAGCGTTTCACGGCTGATGGTGTAAGCCTTGGCGACCTCGGCCACGGTGCGGCCGGTGTCTTCCTGCATGCGCATCAGGAAGGTGGCACCCATGCGGTTGATGGTCTGGTTGGTCACCGCCGTGGCGATGATTTCGCGCTTCAGGCGGTGACGTTCCATCGCATCGGCGTACTTCTTCTGCAGCGGCTGCGGGAAATAACGCAGCAGCTCCTTGGACAGGTACGGGTCTTCCGGGATGTCCGACTCCAGCAGCTGCTGGAAGGCGACGATCTTGGAATACGACAGCAGCACTGCCAGCTCCGGACGGGTCAGGCCCTGGCCACGCAGCTTGCGTGCCGACAGCTCGGCGTCGGACGGCAGGAACTCGATCTGGCGATCCAGCAGGCCCTGCTTCTCCAGCGTGCGGATGAAGTGCTGCTTGGAGCCCAGGCGCTTGCTGCTCATCCGCTCCATCAGGCTCAACGCCTGGTTCTGGCGGTAGTTGTCCATCAGCACCAGCTCGCCAACCTCGTCGGTCATCGAGGCCAGCAGCTTGTTGCGCTGCTCCACGGTGAGCTTCTTGGCGCGCACCACATCGTTGAGCAGGATCTTGATGTTGACTTCGTGGTCGGAGGTATCAACACCGGCCGAGTTGTCGATGAAGTCGGTGTTGAGCAGCACACCAACCTGCGCGGCCTCGATGCGACCGAGCTGGGTCATGCCCAGGTTGCCGCCCTCGCCCACGATCTTGCAGCGCAGCTCGCCACCGTTGACGCGCAGGCCGTTGTTGGCGCGGTCGCCGACATCGGCATTGGTCTCGCTCGCCGATTTGACGTAGGTGCCGATGCCGCCGTTCCACAGCAGGTCGACCGGTGCCTTCAGCGCCGCATTGATCAGGTCGGTCGGGTTCATCGCCTTGACGCTGGCGTCGATGCCCAGTGCTTCACGCACTTCCGGGGTGATCTCGATCGACTTGAGCGAACGCGGGTAGATGCCGCCGCCCTTGCTGATCAGCTTGCTGTCGTAGTCGGCCCAGCTCGAACGCGGCACCTTGAACATGCGCGCGCGTTCCTTGAACGAGCTGGCAGCGGTCGGGTTCGGGTCGAGGAAGATGTGGCGGTGGTCGAAGGCACAGACCAGGCGGATCTTCTCGGACAGCAGCATGCCGTTGCCGAACACGTCGCCGGACATGTCGCCAACACCGACCACGGTGAAGTCCTGCTTCTGGCAATCGCGGCCCAGCGCACGGAAGTGGCGCTTGACCGATTCCCACGCACCACGTGCGGTGATGCCCATGCCCTTGTGGTCGTAACCAACCGAGCCACCGGAAGCAAACGCATCGTCCAGCCAGAAACCGTGCGCACGGGCGATGCCGTTGGCGGTATCGGAGAACGTGGCGGTGCCCTTGTCGGCGGCGACGACCAGGTACGGATCGTCCATGTCATGACGCACCACGCCCTGCGGCGGCACGATCTTGTTGTTGACGATGTTGTCGGTGATGTCGAGCAGGCCGTTGATGAAGCGCTTGTAGCAGGCCACGCCTTCGGCGAACCAGGCATCACGATCCACCGCCGGGTCCGGCAGCTGCTTGGCGAAGAAGCCGCCCTTGGAGCCGACCGGCACGATCACGGTGTTCTTCACCATCTGTGCCTTGACCAGGCCCAGCACCTCGGTGCGGAAGTCTTCGCGACGGTCCGACCAGCGCAGGCCACCACGGGCGACCGGGCCGAAGCGCAGATGGGTACCTTCCACGCGCGGGCCGCACACGAAGATTTCGCGGTACGGACGCGGCTTGGGCAGGTCCGGCACCTTGGCGGCGTCGAACTTGAAGCTGATGTAGTCGGCCGGGCCGCCATCGGCGCGCACGCCTTCCTTGCGGACCATGTAGTAGCTGGTACGCAGGGTGGCTTCGATCACGCCGATGAAGCTGCGCAGGATGCGGTCCTCGTCCAGGCTGGACACGCCGTCGAGCAGCTTGATCAGCACGTCGTGGACCAGCGCCATGCGCGCGGCACGGTCGCTCTTGCGCGCCTTGACCACGCCATCGAGCAGCTTGAGGGTGGCAGCATCGTCACCGGCCAGCTGCTTGAACTGGGCCAGCTGCGCATCCAGCACCGCCTTGTCGGCCGACGGGGTCGGCTCGAAGCGGGCTTCGAACAGTTCCACGATCAGGCGTGCCAGCAGCGGGTAGCGGTTGAAGGTGCCTTCCACATAGACCTGCGAGAACGGCACGCCGATCTGCAGCAGGTACTTGCAGTAGCCACGCAGCATCGACACCTGCCGCCAATCCAGCCCGGCGCCCAGCACCAGACGGTTGAAGCCATCGTTCTCGGCATCGCCGTGCCAGACGCGGGCGAAGGCATCGCTGAAGGCGGCATTGGCGCTGGCCGGGTCGATCGCACCAATGGTGGATTCGACCTCGAAGTCCTGCACGTAGACCGGCGCTTCATCGACCATCAACTTGTATGGACGCTCAGCGATCACGCGCAGGCCCATGTTCTCCATCATCGGCAGCACGTCGGACAGCGGAATATCTTCCAGCTGGCGGTACAGCTTCAGGCGCAGGCCATCGACCTCGTCACGACGGATTGCCTGCAAACTCAGACGCAGATCGTCCGGACCGGTCAATGCATCCAGCTGGGCGACGTCGGCTGCAGCGATTTCAGCGCTGGAGTCTTCGATGTAGCCGGCCGGCAATGCCTTGCCGATGCGCGAGGCAATGCGCAGGCCTTCAGCTTCGCCATGGCTGCCGACCAGCGCTTCGCGCAGATCGTCCTGCCAGTTGCGCAGCACGTGCGCCAGGCGCTTTTCCATGCCTTCCACGTCCAGCTCCAGGCTCTCTCCAGCCTTGGGGCGCACGATCAGGTGCACCTGGGCCAACGGTGAGTCGCCCAGCACCACGCTGGAATCGACGTATTCGCCGTGCAGCGCGTCCTTGAGCATGTTCTCGACGCGCAGGCGCACGTCGGTGTTGAAGCGCTCGCGCGGCAGGAACACCAGCGCCGAGATGAAGCGGCTGAACTTGTCGCGGCGCAGGAACAGGCGGCTACGCACGCGCTCCTGCAGGCCGAGCACGCCCATGGCGGTGCGGAACAGTTCGTCCTCGCTGGACTGGAACAGTTCTTCGCGCGGCAGCGACTCCAGGATGTGGCGCAGTGCCTTGCCGCTGTGGCTGGACAGGCTCAGGCCCGAACGTGCCATCACGTTTTCATAGCGCTGACGCACCAGCGGGATTTCCCACGGGCGGCGGTTGTAGGCGCTGGAGGTGAACAGACCGAGGAAGCGCTGCTCGCCGATGATCTTGCCCTTGGCGTCGAATTCCAGCACGCCGATGTAGTCCATGTAGCCGCCGCGATGGATATGCGAGCGGGCATTGGTCTTGGTCAGGATCAGTGCATCGTGCAGGCTGCTGGTGGCATTCAGACCTTCCGCCGCCAAGCCCTTGACCGGACGCGCGACCATCGTGTCCTTGCCGCGCATCAGGCCCAGGCCGGTGCCGTTCTGGGCGACCAGCACTTCTTCCTTGCCCTTCTTCTCCACCTTGTATTCGCGGTAACCGAAGAAGGTGAAATGGTTGTCGGCGGCCCAACGCAGGAACTCCTGCGCCTCGGCGCGCGAGGCCTTGCTCACCGGCAGCGGACGCTTACCGAGGTCTTCGGCCAGCGCCACCGCCTTGTCGGTCATCGGCTGCCAGTCATTGACGATGGCGCGCACGTCTTCCACCGCGCCACTGACGCGCTTGGCAACCGCATCCAGCGCATCGGCCGGCTGGCGGTCGATCTCCAGCAGCATCACCGATTCCAGCTTGCCCTCGCCCACGCCGCTGAGCTTGCCAGCCTTGTCGCGCGCGATGCTGATCACCGGATGGCCCAGCACGTGTACGCCAATGCCCTGCTCGGCCAGTGCCAGCGTCACCGTGTCCACCAGGAACGGCATGTCGTCGTTGACGATCTGCAGCACGGTATGTGCCGATTCCCAACCGTCCGCCTTCAGCGTCGGGTTGAACACGCGCACATTGGCCTTGCCCGGCTTGCGGGTGCGAGCGAATTCCAGCATGCCCGCGGCCAGCACCGCCCAATCATCGGCCGAGTGCAGCGTGAACTCATCGGCTTCCATGCGCTTGTAGAAAGCTGTAGCAAATGCCACCGCCTGCGCCTGCGCGGCCGCAGCGGGATAACGCTTCCGCAAGGCTGCAAATACCGGTTCTAGCGAGAGGCCAGCTTCCGCGATGTTCTGCTTCACAGCTGGTTTGGATTTCGTCTTTACGGACTTGGCAGCACTGTTTTGCGATTTCATGGCAGAGCTTTGGGTGTTGCTCGTTTGGAGAAACCGCGATTGTATCGCTGGTAACAAAAAGAACCTTGCTGCAGGGCCGCATTATCTGCATCGCGATTCAACGCCGAATGGTAGCAACCGCCATGTTCTTGCGGTTACGCGATCACCGAACGATGTCCGCCACCTGAATCTCGTTTGCTCACGGGACAGAGTGAAAGACGAATTACGTTGCGGTGTTTCTGAACTGGACGGTATAGTCCACCGCTTATGCAATCCCCCTCAGCCAACCCCGCGCCAATCGACGCGCGCGACCAGCGCGTGCTCGAAGCGGTGCGTGAGCTGTTGGCCGAGCAAGGCATACGCTTGAGTATGGATGCAGTCGCCTCTGCAGCCGGCTGTTCCAAGCAGACGCTCTACAGCCGTTATGGCTGCAAGCGCGAATTATTACGGCAGGCAATGCAGCTGCATGTCTCCACCGCGACCGCCGCGTTATCTGTATGTGAAGACAAACCGCTGCATGAAACCGTGCTCGACTTCGCAGTCGACTATCTTGAGCATCGCAACAAGCCCAGCGCACGCCGTACCGCACAGTTGATTGGTGCCAGCGTCCACGAATTCCG
This sequence comes from Stenotrophomonas sp. STEN023, assembly GCF_056760135.1. Lineage (NCBI taxonomy): Bacteria > Pseudomonadati > Pseudomonadota > Gammaproteobacteria > Lysobacterales > Lysobacteraceae > Stenotrophomonas > Stenotrophomonas sp. STEN023. The sequence continues at coordinate 34,613 of NZ_JBRREF010000047.1, forward strand.
CGACGAAGCGCAGTTCATGTACCAGGGAAGCAGCGAAGCGCTACGCAAGCATGTGGCTGAATGGATGCACACCGAGATGCAGCGTGGGCGCCTCAAGCATGACGACCCGCAGTTCATGGCCGAGCTGCTGATCAGCATGATTGCTGGCCAGGATTTCGAAAGACAGCGCTTTCACGCCCCCTACCGCGATGATCCACAACAGCGTCGCCGCTGGGCCGAATTTGCCACCGATGGCTTTCTACGCGCCTTTGCCTGCGTGTACGAAGCCGCCGCAGCACCAAATAAAAACAACACCCGGAGTTCCTCCTGATGACCGCCCCACTCCGTCTTCTCGCCCTCACCTGTGCAGCGACACTGAGCCTTGCAGCCTGCAAGAAACCGCAGGAGCAAGCCGCCCCTCCTCCGCAGGAGGTTGGCGTGGTAGACGCCACTCCCCAGACCCTGCCTTTGCAGCGTGAGTTGGTTGGCCGCCTGTCGCCGTTCCGCTCCGCCGACGTGCGTGCCCGCGTGGCCGGCGTACTGCAGAAGCGCGTCTATGAGGAAGGCAGCACGGTCAAGGAAGGCCAGGTGCTGTTCCTGATCGATCCAGCACCGCTGCAGGCCTCGCTGGCGTCGGCCGAAGGTGCACTGGCTTCGGCCCGCGCCACCTACGTCAACGCCCGCGCCACCGCCAACCGCGCCCGCTCGCTGGCACCGCAGAGTTATGTGTCCAAGTCGGACCTGGACAGCGCCGAAGCCGCCGAGCGCTCCTCGGCAGCTGCCGTGCAGCAGGCCGAAGCGGCGGTCACCACCGCCCGCATCAACCTTGGCTATGCACGCGTCAGCGCGCCGATCGCCGGCCAGGCCGGCAAGCAGCAGGTCACCGAAGGTGCGCTGGTTGGCCAGGGTGATGTGACCCTGCTGACCACCGTCGACCAGATCGATCCGCTGTACGTGAACTTCTCGATGACCGCCGACGAACTGAGCCTGCTGCGCGCAGCCCAGGACAAGGGCGCGGTGGCGTTGGCCGGCGACGGCAAGACCACCGTGCAGGTCAACCTGCCCGATGGCAGCGCCTATGGTCACGAAGGCACCCTGGACTTCTCCTCGACCACGGTTGATCCGGCCACCGGCACCGTATCGTTGCGGGCACAGCTGCCCAACCCCGACCACATCCTGCTGCCGGGTTCGTTCGTCAGCTTCAAGGCCAACCTCGGCGAGCGCCACAACGCGTTCCTGGTACCGCAGCAGGCCGTGCAGCGTGATACCCAGGGCGGCTATGTGCTGATCGTCGGCAAGGACGGCAAGGTCGTGCGCAAGAACGTCAGCCTGGACAACCAGCAGGGCGGCAACTGGCTGGTTTCCTCCGGTCTGGCTGCTGGCGACAAGATCATTGTTTCCGGTGTCCAGAAGGTCAAGGAAGGCGCACCGGCCACGGCCAAGCCGTGGCAGCCCGATGCTGCCAAGCCCGCCGCTGGCGCGCCGGCTGCAACCCCGGAAAAGAAGGAATAACGGGACTCCGTCATGCCTAAATTTTTCATCGAGCATCCCGTCTTCGCCTGGGTGGTGGCGATCCTGATCTCGCTTGGCGGTGTGATCTCGATCCTCAACCTGGGTATCGAGTCCTACCCCAGCGTGGCGCCACCGCAAGTGACCGTCACTGCCAACTACCCGGGCGCAAGCGCGTCCACCGCGGAAAAATCGGTCACCCAGGTGATCGAGCAACAGCTGACCGGCATCGACAACCTGATGTACTTCAGCTCGTCGTCGTCCTCCACCGGCCGCGTCACCATCACCCTGACCTTCGACAGCGGCACCGATGCCGATATCGCCCAGGTGCAGGTGCAGAACAAGGTGTCGCTGGCAACCCCGCGCCTGCCTTCGGAAGTGACCAAGCAGGGCGTGGTGGTGGCCAAGGCCAACGCCGGCTTCCTGATGGCCATCGGCGTACGTTCGGATGACGGCACGGTCGACCGCGATGCGCTGAACGACATCGTTGGTGCGCGCGTGCTGGAACAGGTTTCGCGTGTTCCCGGCGTCGGCAGCACCCAGCAGTTCGGTTCCGAATACGCAATGCGCGTATGGCTGAACCCGGAAAAGCTGCAGGGTTACCACTTGTCGGCAACCGACGTGTACAACGCCATCGGCACCCAGAACCTGCAGTTCGCTGCCGGCTCGGTGGGCGGCGACCCGGCCCCCAACGGCCAGGCCTTCACCGCAACCGTGGCCGCCGAAGGCCGCTACAGCTCGCCGGAAGAGTTCGAGAACACCATCCTGCGGGCCAACAACGACGGCAGCGTGGTCAAGCTGAAGGATGTCGCCACGGTTTCCTTCGGTGCATCCAACTATGGCTTCGACACCAAGTACAACGGCAAGCCTGTGGCGGTGTTCGCCATCCAGCTGCTGCCCGGTGCCAATGCACTGGACGTGTCCGAGGCCGTGCGCTCGAAGATGGATGAGCTGGCCCCGAGCTTCCCGCCCGGCGTGAGCTGGTTCACCCCGTACGACAGCACCACCTTCGTCACCATCTCGATCGAAGAAGTGGTCCACACCCTGGTCGAAGCCATCATCCTGGTGTTCCTGGTGATGCTGGTGTTCCTGCAGAACTTCCGCGCCACCATCATCCCCACCCTGGTCATCCCGGTGGCCCTGCTCGGCACCTTCATGGGCATGCTGGCGATCGGCTTCACCATCAACCAGCTGACCCTGTTCGCGATGGTGCTGGCAATCGGCATCGTGGTCGATGACGCCATCGTCGTCATCGAGAACGTCGAACGCATCATGACCGAGGAAAAACTCGATCCGAAGCCGGCGACGCAGAAAGCCATGGGCCAGATCACCGGCGCCGTGGTTGCCATCACCGTGGTGCTGGCGGCGGTGTTCATTCCGTCTGCGCTGCAGCCGGGTGCATCGGGTGAGATCTACAAGCAGTTCGCACTGACCATCGCCATGGCGATGGCCTTCTCCGCCCTGCTCGCACTGACCTTCACCCCGGCGCTGTGTGCGGCCTTCCTCAAGCCCACCCACAACGACAACCCGAACTGGGTCTACCGCACCTTCAACAAGTACTACGGCAAGCTGGAAAAGAGCTACGTCGGCACCGTCGGTGGCGTCATCAAGCACGCCCCGCGCTGGCTGATGGTGTTCGCCCTGCTGCTGGTGTTGTGCGGCTTCCTGTTCACCCGTCTGCCCGGCAGCTTCCTGCCGGAAGAAGACCAGGGCTATGCACTGGCCATCGTGCAGCTGCCGCCGGGTGCTACCAAGACCCGTACCAGCGCCGTATTCGATCAGCTGTTGGGCACCTTGCAGGACGAGGAAGCCTTTGAAGGCCTGATGCAGATCACCGGCTTCAGCTTCATCGGTGCTGGTGAGAACGTGGGTATGGCCTTCGTCCGCCTCAAGGACTGGAGCGAGCGCAAGGAAACCGCGCCCGAGTTCATCCAGAAAATGAACAAGAAGGCCTACGGCATCAAGGATGCACAGATCTTCTTCGTCAACCTGCCAACCGTGCAGGGCCTGGGTCAGTTCGGCGGCTTCGACATGTGGCTGCAGGACCGTACCGGCGCAGGCCAGGACGCCTTGATGGATGCGCGCAACACCTTGTTGGGAGCAGCCAGCCAGGACAAATCGCTGGTTGGCGTACGTCCCAACACCTTGGAAAACGCACCGCAGCTGCAGTTGAAGGTTGATCGCGTGCAGGCCCAGGCCATGGGCGTGTCGGTCAATGACGTCTATACCGCCATCCAGATGATGCTGGCACCGGTCTACGTCAATGACTTCTTCTATGGTGGCCGCATCAAGCGCGTCAACATGCAGGCCGACGCGGCCTACCGCACCGGCCCGGAATCGCTGAACAGCTATTTCGTACCGAGCTCGCTGAGCAAGGATGCAACCGGCCAGCCGGCGATGATCCCGCTCAGCGCGGTGGTCAAGTCCGAGTGGATCTATGCGCCGCCGGCACTGAACCGCTACAACGGCTATTCGGCGGTCAACATCGTCGGTGCGCCGGCGCCGGGCGGCAGTTCCGGTCAGGCCATGAGCACCATGGAACGGCTGGTGCACGACGACCTGCCGGTGGGCTTCGGCTTCGACTGGTCGGGCATGTCCTATCAGGAAATCCTCGCCGGTAACGCGGCAACGCTGCTGATGGTGTTGTCGATCGTGGTGGTGTTCCTGTGCTTGGCCGCACTGTATGAAAGCTGGTCGATCCCGGTCTCGGTGCTGCTGGTGGTGCCGATCGGCATCCTCGGTGCGGTGGTGTTCTCGCTGATGCGCGGCCTGCCGAACGATCTGTACTTCAAGATCGGCATGGTGACGGTGATTGGCCTGGCGGCGAAGAACGCGATTCTTATCGTCGAGTTCGCGGTGGAGCAGCGTGCTGCCGGCAAAACCCTGCGTGAAGCGACCATCGAAGCAGCGCATCTGCGTTTCCGCCCGATCCTGATGACCTCGTTCGCCTTCATCCTCGGCGTGCTGCCGATGGCGATCTCCACCGGTGCCGGCGCCAATGCACGTCACTCTCTGGGTACTGGCGTGATCGGCGGCATGTTGTTCGCCACCGTGATCGGCGTGCTGCTGATTCCGCTGTTCTTCGTGAGCGTGCGGCGCATGCTCGGTGACAAGCTGGACGAACAGTCCAAGGAGTTCATCGAACAGCACAAGGTGCACGCGGTTCAGAAAGACCGCTGATAGAAAAGCCCCGGCAATGCCGGGGCTTTTTCTTCTCGGTAGTGGGGGGCGCGGCGGGGGCGCGGGCGGACGGGGGGGCCACCGGCCGCGCCCGGGGGGGGGGCGCCCCGAGGGGCTGGGGTATGGCCCACA
>NZ_JBRREF010000048.1:0-37928 GCF_056760135.1 Stenotrophomonas sp. STEN023
GCCGAGCCATGCTCGGCAGAGGCCTTACCGGTAAAGCCCCTTGCCGAGCATGGCTCGGCACTACAGCTCCCTCCCTTTTGCGCAGCAAAGGGGAGGGTCGGGGAGGGGGGAGCTTTCTACCGGTTGATGCAATCCCGGCTTCGCGGCTTGTGCCGCTCCTGCGGCGTGGCCGGTGAAGCCCCTTGCCGAGCATGGCTCGGCACTAGGCATAATCCTCGTCACGTGACCGGCATTCCCCGCAGTCCGCCTGCGCTCCTGCATAATCAGCACGATGAGCGTCCTGCGTTTTGACAATGTCAGCAAACACTATGCCGGTGGCCATCAGGCGCTGCTGGATGTCAGCTTCGAGGTGGCGGCCGGCGAGATGCTGTTCGTCACCGGGCACTCCGGTGCCGGCAAGAGCACCTTGCTCAAGCTGATCCATCTCAGCGAGCGGCCCAGCCGCGGCGCGGTCATCTTTGGCGAGCGCAACCTGCTCAAGGTGCGCGGCGGCAAGGTTGCCCTGCATCGGCGCGAAGTCGGTGCGGTCTATCAGGACCATCGCCTGCTGGTCGACCGCAGCATTGGCGAGAATGTCGCCCTGCCGCTGATCCTGCGCGGCGACCGCCGTGCCGATACCGGCAAGCGGGTGCGCTCGGTGCTGGAGCGGATGGGCCTGGGCCATCGCGAGAAGGCGCTGCCCAGCGAACTGTCGGCCGGTGAGCAGCAGCGTGTCGGCATCGCCCGCGCGATTGTCGCCGAGCCCAAACTGCTGGTGGCCGACGAGCCCACCGGCAACCTCGATCCGACCCTGGCCGCGGAAATCATGACCTTGTTTGCCGAGCTGCCGGCGCGCGGCACCAGCGTGCTGGTGGTCAGCCATGACCTGGCCCTGCTCAAGCAGATGCGCAAGCGCGTGTTGATCCTCGACCACGGCCGTCTGGTCGATGACATCTCGCCGCAGGACCTGGCCGAATGACTAGCAGCAACAACGCCGACAAAGCCGCTACGAATGCCAATGCCAATGCCAGCACGGCAGCGCCGTCGCGGCTGGCCACCTGGATCAACCACCATCTGCACAGTGTGGTCTTCAGTCTCGGCCGCGCAGTGCGCAGGCCGTGGGCTACCGCGCTGACGGTGGCAGTGATGGCGCTGGCCCTAGCACTGCCGTTGGGCCTGTCGATCGGCCTGGACAACCTCAAGCATTTCTCCGGCAGCGTGCAGCAGTCGCGTGATATCAATCTGTTCCTGAAGACCGACGTCGATGGCGCTGCGGCACAGGAACTGGCCAAGACCCTGCGCGCCCGCGCCGATGTCGGCCAGGTGCTGCTGCGTACGCCGGACGAAGGCCTGGCCGAACTGCGCCAGAACGCTGGTCTGGGCGAAGCCATCGATGCGCTGGGTGAAAACCCGCTGCCAACGCTGCTGGTTGTGACCCCGGCCGCCGGCGTCGACGCCGCCCTGGCCAAGTCGCTGGAAAGCCTGCCGCAGGCCGATCTGGTCCAGCACGATGCGCTGTGGCGGCAACGGCTGGATGGTTGGCTGGGTTTCGGCGCGCGCCTGGTGCAGGTGTTGTCGGTGCTGCTCGGCGTGGGTGCGGCGCTGGTGGTCGGTAATACCGTGCGCCTGGACATCCAGGCGCGGCGCGAGGAAATCGGCGTGCTGCAGTTGCTGGGTGCCAGCGACGGTTTCATCCGCCGCCCGTTCGTCTATCTGGGCGCGTGGTACGGGCTCGGTGCCGGTGCCGTGGCACTGGGCCTGATTGGCGTGTGCGGCTTGGCCCTGCGCGCGCCGTTGGCCAACCTGTCGCAGAGCTACGGCAGCCCCTTCATGTTGCATGGCCTGGATCTGCTGCATTCGGGCATGGTGCTGGTTGGCACCACGATCCTGGGTTGGTTGGGGGCATGGCTGGTGACTGGTCACTTCCTCAGGCAGACTCGCCCGACTGAAACCTGAGGCCCGCATGTCCACGCACGAGCTCAAGCACCTGATCAGCGACGCGCCGCGGGTAATGGTGGTCGATGGATCCAAACTGGTACGGCGCCTGATCAGCGACGTGCTCAAGCGCGAACTGCCTGATGTCGAGGTTGTGGGCTGCGCCAGCATTGCCGAGGCGCGTGAAGCGCTGGCGGCTGGCCCGGTGCATCTGGTCACCACCTCGCTGGCCTTGCCCGATGGCGATGGCCTGGCGCTGGCACGTGGCGTGCGCGAAACCGCGGGGCAGGCCTACGTACCTGTGATCGTGGTCTCCGGCGACGCCCAGCAGCATCTGGAACAGCGCCGCTTCACCGAATACGTCACCGACTATTTCGACAAGGCGCTGGGCCATGAAGCCCTGGCGACTTTCATCCGTGGCTATGTGCAGCCCGAGCCGGTGGCCAATGCCACCGTGCTGTATGTCGAAGACAGCCGCGTGGTGGCCGAAGCCACCAAGCGCATGCTCGAACGCCATGACCTGCACGTCGTGCACGTGCTCACCGCCGAGGACGCGTTCTCGCTGCTCACCGCCGAGTCGCTGGGCCGCACCACGCGGCAGGTGGACCTGGTGCTGACCGACGTCACCCTCAAGGGCGAGCTCAGCGGCCGCGATGTGGTCGAACGCATCCGCGTCGACTTCGCCTACGGCAAGCGCCGCCTGCCGGTGCTGGTGATGACCGGCGACAGCAATCCGCACAACCAGTCGGCGCTGCTGCAGTCCGGTGCCAATGACCTGGTGCAGAAACCCATCGAAGAGCGCCTGCTGGTGACCAAGGTGTTGTTCCAGCTGCGGCTGGCACGCATGGCACAGCCGGCGGTGGTGCTGTGAGCGAAGACGGCGCACAGATCCAGCTCGAGCCCAGCTGGAAGGCGCGCATCGGCGATTGGCTGCTGCGTCCGGAAATGCGCGAGCTGTCCGCGTTCCTGCGCAAGCGCAAGGCAGCAGGTGCGCACGTATTTCCGCCCGGCCCGGATATCTTCGCCGCCTTCAACGCCACGCCGTTCGAGCAGGTCAAGGTCGTGGTGCTGGGGCAGGACCCGTACCACGGCCATGGCCAGGCGCATGGCCTGAGTTTCTCGGTGAAACCGGGCGTGCCGGTGCCGCCATCCCTGCTCAACATCTACAAAGAGCTTGAAGCCGACCTGGCCATCCCGCGCCCGGATCACGGCTGCCTGCTGCCATGGGCGCAGCAGGGCGTGCTGCTGCTCAATGCCGTGCTGACGGTGGAAGAGGGCAAGGCAGGCGCGCATCAGGGCCGCGGCTGGGAGGGTTTCACCGACCATGTGGTCGATGTGCTCAACCGCGAGCGCGAAGGCCTGGTGTTCCTGCTGTGGGGCGCCTACGCCCAGCAGAAGGGCAAGGTCATCGATACCCGCCGCCACCGCGTGTTCAAGGCGCCGCATCCCTCGCCGTTGTCGGCCCACCGTGGTTTCCTCGGTTGCCGGCACTTCTCGCAGGCCAATGACTATCTGGCCCGCAACGGCCAGGCCCGGATCGACTGGCGGCTGCCGGCCTTGGCCGATCTGGCGCCGTCTGATCGCTGAACTGCCTTGATTCCTGTCATATCGCGGTGACCTTGGCTTTGCTACCTTGGCGGGGTTGGAAATGCCGTCGTTGCTGTCGCCTATTCAGGTATGACCTCGAGTTTGCGAACAAAAACAGAACGCTGGAACTTTTTCTGTACTGAGCAGTCCAATAGTTCGACTGCTAAGATGAGGTCCTATGAACCTGAACACCTCTACTGCCCTTGTGGCAAACAATCTCCCGATCCCCAGTGCGCTCGGTTCGCTGGACGCCTACATCGGTGCCGTGCACCAGATCCCGGTGCTGTCGGTCGATGAGGAACAGGAACTGTCGCGTCGCTTCCGCGACGAGCAGGATCTGCACGCCGCACGTGAGCTGGTGCATTCGCACCTGCGCTTCGTCGTGCACGTGGCCCGCGGCTACAACGGCTACGGCCTGCAGCTGGGCGACCTGATCCAGGAAGGCAACATCGGCCTGATGAAGGCGGTCAAGCGCTTCGACCCGGACATGGGTGTGCGCCTGGTGTCCTTCGCGGTGCATTGGATCCGTGCCGAGATGCACGAGTTCATCCTCAAGAACTGGCGCATCGTCAAGGTCGCCACGACCAAGGCGCAGCGCAAGCTGTTCTTCAACCTGCGCAAGTCCAAGACCCGCCTGGGCTGGATGAACGCCGCCGAGGTCAGCGCCGTCGCCAAGGATCTGAACGTCTCCGAGCGTGAGGTAATGGAGATGGAATCGCGTCTGTCCGGTCGTGACATCGGCTTCGATGCGCCGTCGGATGAAGACGACGATCATGCGCCGCCGTCGCCGGCTGCGTATCTGGTCGCGCGCGATGAAGATCCGTCGCAGGCGTATGAGCGCGAAGACAGCGAAGACAACCAGCTGAGCCTGTTGCGCGAAGGTCTGGCCAAGCTCGACCAGCGTTCGCGCGACATCATCGCCCGCCGTTGGTTGGAAGCCGACAGCAAGGTGACGCTGCAGGAACTGGCAGATGAGTACGGCGTGTCTGCCGAGCGCATCCGCCAGATCGAAGCCAATGCGCTGAAGAAGATGAAGGCACTGTTCGCCGCCTGAGCAAGGCAGCAGCAGTAACACGAAGGCCCGGGGAAACCCGGGCCTTTGTTTTTGGTAGTGCCGAGGCATGCTCGGCAGGGGCTTCATGCACGGAGCAACCGTCGCTGGTAAGGCTCCAGCCGAGCATGGCTCGGCTCTACAGGGGAACCTGCCGTCGCCGGTAAAGCTTCTGCCGAGCATGGCTCGGCACTACAGGGGAACCTGCCGTCACCGGTAAAGCCCCTGCCGAGCATGGCTCGGCACTACGGGACGATTCTCATCGCCGGTAGGAAAGCTTTCCCGTGTAGATTCTGCATTCCTCTTGCAGACGGACCCGATGATGAAAGGACAGTGCCTGTGTGGTGCGATCGAAGTGCTCGCCAATGAGCGTTCGAGAATCGGCCTCTGCCATTGCAGCATGTGCCGACGTTGGTCCGGCGGACCGATGTTCGCCGTGCATTGCGACGACCAGGTGCAGGTCATCGGCAGCGCGTTGAAGACCTATCGATCCTCCGACTGGGCCGAGCGCGGCTTCTGCTCACAGTGCGGCACGCACCTGTACTACCGGCTGGTGCCGGCTGGCGAATACTTCATGTCCGCGGGGCTGTTCCAGGAACAGTCGTTCGAACTGGCCAGCCAGATCTTCATCGATGAAAAGCCGTCGTACTACGATCTGGCCAACCAGACGCCAACAATGACCGGGCGCGAAGTATTCGAGCAGTTCGCCAACGGCAACAGCTGAGTGCCGCTGGCGCGGCGTCGATCAGCCAGCAGGTTCCTTGCCATCACCCTCGTCGGCATCGCCGAGGATGATGCGCGCGCTGCGCTGGTAGCTCCAATACGCCACCGCCCAGTTGAGCAGCACTACCAGCCGGTTGCGGAAGCCGATCAGGAAGAACACGTGCGCGGCCAGCCAGAACCACCAGGCCAGCAGCCCGGACAGCTGCAACTTGCCAACATGCACGATCGCAGCCATGCGACCGATGGTGGCCAGATTGCCTTGATCGCTGTAACGGAACGGCGCCGGTGCCTGCTTGCCATCGAGGCGCGCCCGTATCACCTGCGCCACGTACTTGCCCATCTGCTTGGCGGCCGGTGCCACGCCCGGCACGGGCCGCCCGTTGGCCTGCATCAGCGCGACCAGGTCGCCACCGGCGAAGATCTCCGGGTGACCGGGAATCGTCAGGTCAGGTTCGACCTGCACGCGACCGGCGCGGTCCAGTGGCACGTCCAGCGTGCGCGCCAGTGGTGAGGCGGCCACACCGGCTGCCCACACCACGGTGCGCGCAGGCACGTGGGTGTCACCAAGCTGGAAGCCCTGTCCGTCGATATGGCTGACGGCGGTGCCGGTGAGCACTTCCACGCCGAGCTTCTCCAGCTGGCGACGAGCCTTCAGTGACAGCACTTCCGGGAAGGTCGAGAGCACTCGCGGCCCGGCCTCAACCAGTCGCACCTTGGCGTCGGCCGGATTGATATGGCGGAACTCGTTCTTCAGTGTGTGGCGGGCAATCTCGGCCAGGGTGCCCGCCAGCTCCACGCCGGTCGGACCGCCACCGACGATGGCGAAGCTCAGCCAGGCGGCGCGTTTGGCCGGGTCGGATTCAGCTTCGGCGCGCTCGAAGGCCAGCAGCAGTTTGCGGCGCAGGTAGAGCGCGTCGTCCAGGGTCTTCAGGCCGGGCGCATCGGCGGCCCATTCGTCGTGGCCGAAATAGGCATGGGTGGCGCCGCTGGCAACCAGCAGCATGTCGTAGGCGATCTGGTTGCCATCGCCGAGTTGCACCTGCTTGGCATGTTTGTCGATGGACACCACTTCACCCAACCGCACCTCGATGTTGCGCTGCTTGCCGAGGATATGCCGCAGCGGCGCGGCGATATCCGGCGAGGACAGGCCGGCGGTGGCCACTTGGTACAGCAGCGGCTGGAACAGATGGTGGTTGCGACGATCGACCAGGGTGATGCGCAAAGGCGCATCGGCCAGCGCACGGCTGGCCCAGAGCCCGGCGAAACCTCCGCCAATGACGACAAGATGCGGGTGTTGCGGCATGACGTACTCCGGTGTGGCCGGTGAACCGGCCGTGGGGGCGGGTTGTCAGCGCATATCATCGCATTGATGTGCTTTGAAACAGCGATGACCGATACTGGCGGTCAGCTTGCCGCCATGGAGTTACCCCGTGTCTGAGCCTGAGAAGCGCATCGCGTTGTTGATCGACGCCGACAACGCACCGTCATCGAAGATCGACGAGATCCTCGTGGAAGTGGCCGCCTTTGGTGTGGCCAACGTACGCCGTGCCTACGGCGACTGGAAGAACCCGCGCTTGAAGGGTTGGGAAAGTGTGTTGCACGAGTTCGCGATCCGGCCGATCCAGCAGTTCGCCTACTCCAAGGGCAAGAACGCCTCGGACATGGCGATGGTGGTGGACGCGATGGACCTGCTGTACGCGCGCAACCTGGATGGCTTTGCGATTGTCTCCAGCGATGCCGACTTCACCCCGCTGGTGATGCGCATCCTCACCGATGGTGTGAAGGTATATGGCTTCGGCGAACAGAAGACGCCGCTGGCCTTCGTCAACGCCTGCTCGAAGTTCACCTATCTGGAAGCGTTGGGCAACGATGCCCCCGAAGTCGTCGAGCAGGTGGCCGCCAGCACTGCGCCGACCGCGACGACTGCAACGGAAGTCGCTGAGCCGCCGGCTGCGCCGATCAAGCCACGCAGCACCAACGAACTGCGTGGTGATACGCGGCTGCTCAATCTATTGCGCGGCGCAGTGGATGCCGTGGCCGACGAGCAGGGCTGGGCCTTGCTGAGTGCGGTAGGAAATCAGATTGCCAACCGTGCGTCGTTCGACTCGCGCAATTATGGTTATCGCAAGTTGAGTGAGTTGATTGATGCCACCGGCCTGTTCGAGGTCAAACGTGCCGGCAAGGCATCGGCGGTACGCGCACTGCCACGCAAAGGCGCACGCGATGAGAACTGATCTGAAAGGAGTTGGGGAATGTTGAAGATCTGGGGCCGGCGCAATTCCAGCAATGTGCGCAAGGTGCTGTGGTGTGCCGAGGAAATCGGCCTGCCGTATGAGTCGATCGAAGTGGGCGGCGCGTTCGGTGGCACGCAGACGGCGGAGTACCGGGCGATGAATCCCAATGGACTGGTGCCGGTGATTGAGGACCATGGCCTGCCGGTATGGGAATCCAATGCCATCGTGCGTTATCTGTCTGCACGTTATGCATTGGACGTGTTGTATCCGTCCGACCCGGTTGAGCGGGCGCGCAGCGAACAGTGGATGGATTGGACTACCTCGAGTTTCGCGGTGGCATTTCGCGATCTGTTCTGGGGCGTTGTTCGCACTGCTCCGGCGGACCGTGATGAGGCGCGGATTGCCGCAGCGTTGTTGCGTTGTGGGGAACTGTTGACGCTGGTCGATGCGGCTTTGGAAAAGCAGCCTTGGTTGTCCGGCGAACGGTTTGCGATGGGCGATATTCCGCTCGGCGCCTTTATCTACGCCTGGTTTGAAATGCCGATCCAGCGACCGGAGCTGCCGCATCTGGCAGCGTGGTACGCGCGGCTGCAGCAGCGGCCGGCGTATCGGAAAGGGGTCATGACGGCGTTGACTTGAGTTATGGGAATGCGGGATTGCCAGCTCTTCTTCCGCATGCTGAATTGCTAGCCCCTCTCCCGCATGCGGGAGAGGGGTTGGGGTGAGGGGAGCTTTTGACTTTTGCCTTGCGGTTTCTTTACTAGGAAATGCGGTAGGAAAAGCAAAAAAAGCAAAAGCAAAAGCAAAAGCAAAAGCAAAAGCAAAAGCAAAAGCAAAAGCAAAAGCAAAAGCCCCCCATCCGCCCTCCGGGCACCTTCCCCCGCAAGCGGGAGAAGGGAAAGCAGTCTCCGTCCAGATTCGAAGAAAAAAGCCGCGCTGTTGCCAGCGCGGCTTTTCATTACCTGCGTGCGCCAGGCACGTTTACAACAGTCTTAGAACTTCCAGTTCACGCCGAAGTAGACAACACGACCGGCGTAACCATTGGAGTAGAAACGGGCCTTGGTGTCGTTGCCAAGATGGGTGCGCGTCTCTTCCTTGGTCAGGTTCAATACCGATGCCGTCAGGCTCAGCGCCGGGGTGACGTTGTAGGCGGCGTTCAGATCGATCTGCTGATAGGGCTCCTGGTAGAGGTTCAGGCCGCTGACCAGGCCCTGCACCACTTCGCCGCGACGGTTCCACGAGGCACGCAACAACAGTTTTTCAATTTCATAGAACACGGTGAAGTTGGCCTGGTTCTCGGCGCTGCCAACCAGCGGTGACTTGCCGATCTCGGTGCCGTCTTCCAGGGTGATTGCCGCTTCGTTGGTGTCGTTCCAGGTGTAGTTCGCCTGGAAGCCCAGGCCGAAGTCCAGCGTATGCTGGGCGTAGAACTCCAGGCCTTGTGACACTGCATCACGACCACCGGCCGTGGTGGAGTAGTTCTGCACGACAACGGTCTGTCCGCCGATGTTCTGGGTGACGTCCTGTACCACCGGTACCGAGAAGTTGCTGACGTCCTTGCGGAACAGGCCCAGGCCCAACACCGAGCCGGGCTGGAAGTACCACTCCACGCCGATGTCGTACTGGGTGGCCTTGTAGGCTTCCAGGTTCTTGTTGCTGCCCGAGCCGTACCAGCCCTGCTCGCTCGCACCACCAGTGAGGCGGCGGTCGTTGACGTATTCGGGGCTGAAGTATTCCAGGCTGCCCGGTGCGGCGATGTTGCTGTAGCTCGGGCGCGAGATCACCTTGGAGGCGGCTGCGCGCAGCAGCAGGTTGTCGGTCAGGTCATAGGCCAGGTTGAAGCTGGGCAACACGTCGGTGTAGTTGCGGTCCAGGCTGCTGACCGCGAACGACTCTTTGCGCGCTTCCTTGTCGGACAGACGCCAGTAGCCCTCGCTACCGCAGTACGTACGGACCGGTGCGCCGCCGGGTACCGCGTCGCCGTCCTGGCAGGCCAGCGGGTTGCCGTTGGCGTCGTCGTAGAAGTAGTCGTTGTACGAGGTGACCTTGTCGGTGGAATCGGCGTGCTGGCGGGTGCTGACCACACGTACGCCGACGTTGCCGCGCAGGCGCTCGGTGCGGAAGTTGGCCTGCAGGTAGGTGGAGTAGATCTTCTCGTCCACGTTGTAGACGAAGTTGTCCTCGTTGCGGGTCTGCATCGGCCCGTAAGTCTTGTTCAGATGGGCGATGTAGGCCGGGTAGTTGATGGCCGGGAACGCGCTTGCATTGATGCCACCGGCCAGGTTGCCCATGGCGTACACGAAGTCCGGCGAGAACTGCTGGGCGATGTCGTTGCAGCCGCCGTTCCAGTAGCGGTTTTCGTAGTCGCTGGCGTCGGTGCCCGGGCAGGCCCAGTAGCTGTTGCCGGTGCTGCGGTGGATGCCACCGTCACGGTACTTGACGCCGAACTGCAGCGATTCCAGGAAGCCGGAGTCGTTGTGCCAGGTGGTATCGATCTGGGCGAACTTCTGCTGGTTGGTGTTGCGGGTCCAGGACGAGCCGGTGGAGCCCAGGTCAACCTGCAGGATGCCGTTCTTCAGGTTCTGCATCAGTTCCGGCGAGAACGCCATCGACGGCGTGCCGGTCAGGCTCCAGGAGCTGGCCAGGTTGCCCAGATTCCAGCTGCCGTCCGCATTCTGGCTGCGCGGCTTGAGCGGCACCGAGAACTGCAGCGACGGGCCGCCCTCGGCCCAGGTGCGCCCGCCCTTGAAGGCGATGTCGACCGATTCGCCGATCCATTCGGCGGAGAAATCGACGGTCTGCGACAGTGCCTCTTCGATGTTGTAGCTGCCGGTGATCTGCGGGGTCGGCACCGTGCAGTCGTCCGAGCCCCAGCCGCCTGGCGCCATGCCGCCGGCGGCGGCCTGGTCTTCGCTGCAGTAATAGGTCTTGCCCGGATGCTTGCTGTAGTTGGCGCCGGTGACGATGGTGCCACTCGGGTCCATGGTCAGCCCGTCCAGCAGGCGTCCGCCGGCCCAGTTGCCGTCGCCCCAATAGCGGGCGATGTTCCATTCCGGCACCTTGATGGTGTGGGTCTGGGAGTTCTGCGACAGGTCGAAGCGGAAGTAGTTCGCGGTCAGGGTGAGGTTGTCCAGCGGCTTGAACTGCAGGGTGACCTGGCCGCCCTTGCGCTCGCGTTCCTCGTCCTTGACGTCGAGGTTCACCGAGGTCGGCATCATGAAGCCGGTGTAGTACTTGCCGTTCTGGTCGTAGAAGCCGGTACCGCCCCACCAGTTGGAGTTGAAGTCGGAGGGGTTGCCGTTGACGTCAACCGCGGTGCCACCTTCGTCACGGCCATACCAGGACCAACCTTCGGTGCTGGCGCCCATGGTGCGGGTGGTGCGCTTCTGGTCGGTATAACCGACGAACACGCCGAAGCGGTCGTCCTTGTCATGCCACGAATACGAGGCCGAGAGCTGGCCGTCGGTCTTCTTGGTGGTGTCGGCCCAGGTGCCTTCGACGGAGACGAAGCCGGTGTTGGATTCCATGTCCAGCGGACGGCGTGTGTGCAGGATCACCGTGCCGCCGATGCCGCCTTCGTCGATGCGCGCTTCCGGCGACTTGAACAGCTCGGCGCTGCCCAGCATGTTCGACGGCAGCAGGGTGTAGTTGAACGAGCGGGTGGGGTCGCCGTTGGATTCGGCGGTGGCCACGTAGTTGCCGTTCAACTCGGTCAGGGTCAGCTCCGAGGACAGGCCGCGCACGCTGACGTTCTTACCTTCACCGCCATCGCGGGTGACGATCACGCCGGGCACGCGCTGCAGCGCGTCGGCCACGTTCTTGTCGGGGAACTTGCCGACGTCTTCTGCGGTGATCACCTCGACCACGGCATTGGCGTCGCGCTTCTGCTCAAGGCTTTTTTCGATGGCGTAGCGGTAGCCGGTGACGTTGACGCTATCGAGCGTGGTGGCATCGGGGCTGGTGTTGGTGCTGGCCTGTTGCGCGAGCGCTGCGCCGGGAACGGCTGCGACGGCGAACAAGGCGAAGGCAATGGCAGCGGACAATGTGTCGCGGCCGTGCTTGCGTGTGATCTGTTTCATTTCTCTCCCTCTCCTGGATTGAATCGCTAACTGTCACGTTGATTTGGACTTGTATCGATCTAAAAACGGGTGAAACCGGGGCCTTGTTGCGTTCGCTCAATGACTTGTCTGGCGCTCGAGCAGGGTTCCGTTGCCGGCGATCGTGGGGGTGTCGATTTGGATCGATCTAAACGATTGGCGCGCATTTTTTAGCACAGCCAAAGGTTTGACGCATGTTGCTTCGCAATATGGCCTGGCTCCCTCCCTTTGGCCGCAGGCCAAGGGGAGGGTCGGGGAGGGGTTGGCTTTTGAGGCTTTACCGGTAAGGCCTCTGCCGAGCATGGCTCGGCACTACCGCCTGGCTCCCTCCCTTTGGCCGCAGGCCAAGGGGAGGGTCGGGGAGTAGGTGGCTTTTGAGGCTTTACCGGTAAGGCCTCTGCCGAGCATGGCTCGGCACTACCGCCTGGCTCCCTCCCTTTGGCCGCAGGCCGAGGGGAGGGGCGGGGAGGGGTTGGCTTTTGAGGCTTTACCGGTAAGGCCTCTGCCGAGCATGGCTCGGCACTACCGCCCCTCTCCCGTAAACGGGCGAGGGGGTGGGGGGGCTTTGGGGGCTTTGCCGGTAAGGCCTCTGCCGAGCACGGCTCGGCACTACAGGGAGGGATTTCTGTCGCGATGTTGCGCCGCAGAATGCGTTGGGCGAAATGCTCATGCTTTACTTGGATCGATCTAAATTTTTGGCAATGTAGATCGGGGGATGCAGCTTGGGCGGTGCTATACAGCGCTTCGCGGTCTGCAAATCACTGAAAACAAAGCCGAATAAAGCTTTGAAAGGCCCGTTGTTCGCTGCCCAAACCCCACCTGCCGTCGTCGTGACGGCTGTCGGGGCAGCTGCAGGGCCGATCCGTTTTGCTGATGCCTGGCATCTCTCCCCCATCCCGTTCCCGGATGGGCTGGACATCAGCGGCCCGGCTTGTCCGGGCCACCTTCTGCCGTAGCTACATCGACGCCGTACCGACCGACCCAAGGATCCAATGCATGAGCCGATCGCCTTCCACCGCCCACTCCCGTCGCCGCCCGTTGGCAACGGCTGCCTGCCTGCTGGCGCTGAGTTTTGCGCCGTTGCTGCAGGCCGCGCCGTCGGCCGCGCTGGAGCGTGAGGTCAATACCTTCATCGGCAGCAAGGATGACGGCAACACCTTCCCGGGCGCGTCGGCACCGTTCGGCCTGATCCAGGTCAGCCCGATCGGCAGCCACTACTCGGGCTGGCGCTACGACGACGAAAAGATCCGCGGCTTCGGCCATTCCTTCATCTCCGGCGCCGGTTGCTGGGAACAGGGCGGGCAGGTCTCGGTGTTGCCGGTGACCGGCAGCATCGGCCCCGGTGGTGATTTCGATACCAAGGACCCCAAGCGTTTCGACCACAAGAGCTATGCCTCGGCGTACAGCCATGACGGCGAAATAGGGCAGGCCGGTTACTACAAAGTCCGTCTGACCGATTACCGCGGCATCGACGTGGAAACCACTGCGCTGACCCGCGCCGCCGCCGAGCGCTACACCTTCAGCGCGGGCGTGAGTGAAGGCCAGGTGCTGGTCAATGTTGCCCAGGCCAATGAGCGCCATTCGGTGATCGGCAGCGTGATCGACGTGGTCGGCGACCGTGCGGTGGAAGGCAAGCTGGTCACCAAGAGTTTCTGTGGCGGCCACCAGTACACCACCTGGTTCCGCATCGAATTCGATCGCCCGTTCAAGGCGCACGGTACCTGGGGCGAAGAAGGCGGCCTGCCAGGCGCGCGCCACAGCATGGAAGGCGAGGCCAAGCCGAACGGTGCATGGCTGAGCTTTGACCTGGCCGATGGCCGCAGTGTCACCGCCACCAGTGCGATCTCGCATGTGGATGCCGAAGGTGCACGCAACAACCTGCGCAGCGATGGCATGCAGGGCGGTAAATTGCTGGGCTTTGATCGCATGCGCGCGCTGTCGCAGGCGCAGTGGCGCGAGCAGCTGGGCAGCGTCAAGGTCGAAGGGGCAAACGCCGACGATCGCACCGTGCTGTACACCGCGCTGTACCACGCGCTGCTGCAGCCGATGACCGGCAGTGATGCCGATGGTCGTTATCGTGGTTATGACGATGTCATCCATCGTGCCGATGGTTGGACGTATTACGAGTACTTCTCGTTGTGGGACACCTACCGCACGCAGAACCAGTGGCTGGCACTGACCCGCCCGGAAGTCGCGCGCGATATCGGCCGCAGCCTGCTGGCGATCAACGAACAGGGTGGTTGGTTGCCGCGCTGGGGTTACGCCAACTTCGAAACCAATGTGATGACCGGCGACCCGGTTACGCCGTTCATGGTCGACCTGTGGCGCTTTGGCGCGCTCAAGGGTCGTGAGGCGGAGGCCTGGGGCGCACTGCGTCGCAACGCCTTTGAAGTGCCGCCGATCAACTCGCGTCATGCTGGTCGTTCCGGTAACGCCAGCTACCTCGCCAACGGCTACGTCGCTTATGACCGTGCGTACCCGTCCAAGGGCATGGACGTTGATCCGCACCATGGCGGCTCGGCAACGCTGGAATATGCATTGGCCGATTGCGCGTTGGCGCAGATGGCCGATGGCCTGGGCCATGCCGACGATGCGGCGACGCTGCGCGCACGCGGCGGCAACTGGCACAAGGTGTGGGACGCCGATGTGCGTGATGCCGAAACCGGCTTCACCGGCTTCCCGCGTCCGCGCGACGAGAACGGCAAGTGGTATACACCGGCCGATGGGCACTACAGCCCGCGTTCGGAACATGGCTTCCATGAAGGCACCGGCTGGCAGTACCAGTGGCTGGTGCAGCAGGACGTGCCCGGCATGCTGCAGGCCATGCATGGCCGCGAGCAGGCCGGCAAGCGCCTGGATGCATTCTTCGCTTACGACGCGCTGCTGCAGGCACCGCTCACCGCTGCGCGCAAGGAATGGGTGGTTGGCCCGTACAGCTATTACAACCAGTACCGCTACAACCCCAACAACGAGCCTGACCTGCATTCGCCGTGGATGTATACGTTGATCGGCCAGCCGTGGAAGACCGCCACCGTGGTGCGCGCCGCGCAGCAGCTGTTCACCAATGCGCCGAACGGCGTCACCGGCAATGACGACCTGGGCACAATGTCGGCCTGGTACCTGTTCAGTGCGCTGGGCCTGTACCCGGCAGTGCCGGGTAGCGGCCAGTTGCTGCTGCATGCGCCGCGCTACAGCAAGGCCGAGATCACCCTGGGCAATGGCCGCACGCTGCGTCTGCAGGCACCGGGTGCCGATCCGCGCAGCCTGCAGTACATCCAGAGCGTGCAGGTTGATGGCAAGCCGCAGCCGGCGGTGTGGCTGGATTGGCAGCGCCTGCAGCAGGGCGGCGATGTGCGCTTCACCCTCGGTGCGCAGGCACCGGAGCAGGGCTGGGGCACCGCACAGGCCGACCTGCCGGTGTCGTACTGCGCCACCCCTGGCAGCGCCCAGCCGTGAGCTCGGGCGGCGCCAAGGCCGGGAGGAAGGGCACGGGCAGCGCAAGCGCTGGCCGTGATCCTTTAGGCTTGGCGCATCCCGGAACCGCAGCGGAAACGATGAAAGAGACTTCTACCGGCGCCAAGGGCGCACGCAAGGCCGGCCAACGTGCGGTCACCGTCACCGATATCGCGCAGGCGGTGGGCGTGTCGCGGGCGACCGTATCGCTGGTGCTGCGTGGCAGTCCCCTGGTCAATGTCGACACCCGCGCCAAGGTCGAAGCCGAGCTGCGCAAGCAACGTTATGTGTACAACCGCACCGCCGCCAACCTGCGGCGCCGCACTTCGTCTTCGATCGCACTGGTGATCAACGATCTATCCAACCCGTTCTTCGCCGAGTTCGCCTCGGGCGTGGACGAGGCATTGGGTGGCAAGGGCTTCGTGACCCTGCTCGGCAGCACCGGCGAATCGCCGCAGCGTCAGCAGGCGGTATTAAGCACCTTGATGGAGCACACGCCGACCGGCTTCATCCTGTCGCCGGCCGAAGGCAGCGATGCCGAAGAGCTGCGCCATGTATTGGGTGCGCATGCCAACGTGCTGTTGTTCAACCGTGAGCTGGCCGGCGCGGACTGGGATTTCCTCACCCTGGACAACCAGCACGGCGCGTACATGGCAACCCGTCACCTGATCGAACGCGGTCATCGTGATATCGCGTTCTTTGGCGGGCATGGGGCATCCAGTTCCTGCGCGCAGCGTCGTTTGGGTTACCAGCAGGCATTGAGTGAAGCGGGCTTGCCCTTGCATGCGGACTGGTTGATCGAGTCCGCACCCAACCGTCTGGAAGCCGCTGCACGTACGGGCGAATTGTTTGAAAGCGCACAGCGTCCCAGCGCGGCGGTCTGCTACAACGACACGGTTGCATTGGGCCTGATGCTGGGCCTGACCTCACGTGGCATACGCCCGGGCGGTGACTTCGCCGTTACCGGGTTCGACGATATCTCCGAGGCTGCGGTCGCGGTGCCGCCGTTGACCACGTTGACCGCAGATCCACGCGAACGTGGCCGGCAGGCTGCAGCCTTGTTGCTGCAGCGCCTGGACAACCCCGACGCAGCACCGATGCGCACTGTCGCACCGGTGCAGCTGAGGATCCGCGAAAGCAGTGCAGCAAGACCTAGCTGACTCCTCAACCCCATCTCCCGATTACCGTATCCAGGCAGCCCACATGCACATACCAACATCGCCATCATCTACATCAAGCCAGTCGGGGCCCGTGGTCAATACGCGTGTGGCCATGGCGGTGGCGACGACCATCTTCTTCATGTGGGGCTTCCTGACCTGCCTCAATGACATCCTGATCCCACACCTGAAGTCGGTGTTCGAGCTGAACTACACCCAGGCAATGCTGGTGCAGTTCACTTTCTTCGGTGCCTACTTCCTGATGTCGCTGCCCGCAGGTCGACTGGTGGCGCGGCTGGGCTACAAGCAGGGCATCGTCGCCGGCCTGGTGATTGCCGGCATCGGTGCGCTTGGCTTCTGGCCGGCGGCTGAGCTGCGCGTCTATGGCGCCTTCCTTGCGGCCTTGTTTGTGCTGGCAACCGGCATCACCGTGCTGCAGGTAGCGGCCAATCCCTATGTCGCGCTGCTTGGTCCGGAGCGCACCAGTTCCAGCCGTTTGACGCTGGCACAGGCCCTGAACTCGCTGGGTACCGCAATCGCACCAATCTTCGGCGGCATGTTGATCCTCGGCAACACGGTGAAGAGTGCCGATGAGCTGACCGCGCTGCCGCTGGCCGACCAGTTGGCCTACCGCGCGCAGGAAGCGCAGTCGGTGCAGGGGCCGTATCTCGGCCTGGCAGTGGCCCTGTTCCTGCTGGCGCTGTTCGTCTTTCTGTTCCGGCTGCCGTCGCTGAGCGAGAATAGCGAACAGGCCGACAGCGCACGCCACAGCTATGGCGATGCGTTGCGCCACAAGCACCTGCTGTTTGGTGTGCTGGGCATCTTCTTCTATGTGGGTGCCGAGGTCTCGATCGGCAGCTTCCTGGTCAACTACCTGTCGCAGCCCAACATCGGCGGTTTCAGCGAGCAGCAGGCAACGCACTACGTTTCGCTGTACTGGACCATGGCGATGATCGGACGCTTTGCCGGTTCGTTGCTGCTGGTGCGCTTCTCGCCGCGCAAGCTGCTTGCCCTGTTTGCAATGATCAACGTCGGCTTGCTGGCCCTGACCATGGGTACTGAAGGCCAGGTGGCCTTGTACTCGATCGTGGCGATTGGCCTGTTCAACTCGATCATGTTCCCGACCATCTTCGCGCTTGGCATCGAGCGCCTGGGGCCATTGACCAACAAGGCCTCCAGCCTGCTGATCATGGCCATTGTCGGCGGCGCGGTGGTGCCGTTCCTGCAGGGTGTGCTGGCCGACCGGATCGGTGTGCACCATTCATTCGTACTGCCGTTGCTGTGCTACGGCTACATCATTTTCTACGGGCTGGTCGGTTCGCGCACCAGCACCGGCGTTACCCAACAGGACTAAGGCCAGATGGGCAAGATTGTTTGTTTCGGCGAAATTTTGATCGATCTATTAGCGCAGCCACCGGCCTCGGCGGATACCCCGCGCGCCTTCCTGCAGTACGCTGGCGGTGCCCCCGCCAACGTCGCGGTGGCCGCAGCGCGGCTGGGTGCCAGCAGCCATTTCGCCGGCATGCTGGGCCGCGACATGTTTGGTGACTTCCTGTTGGAGAGCCTGCAGCAGGCGGGGGTTGAGACCGACTGCATCGTGCGTACCGATGCAGCCAAGACTGCGCTGGCCTTCGTCGCGCTGGACGCACATGGCGAGCGCAGCTTCAGCTTCTACCGGCCGCCGGCGGCGGACCTGCTGTTCCGTGCCGAGCACTATCTGCCGGCCTGTTTCGACGGCACGGCCTGCTTCCACGTCTGTTCCAACAGCCTGACCGAAGCGGACATCGCCGCAGCCACGTTCGAAGGCATGGAGCGCGCGCGCGCTGCTGGCGCGGTGGTCAGCCTGGATCTGAACCTGCGCCCGGCGTTGTGGCCAGCGGGTGTCGATCCCTCGCCGCGCCTGTGGCAGGCCTTGGAGCGCGCCGACCTGATCAAGCTCTCGCGTGAAGAGCTCGACTACCTGGCCGCGCCGCTGGGCGCTGATGGTGATGCGCAGGTACTGCGCCGTCTGTTGGCGGCGCAGGCACGCTGGGTGATCGTCACCGACGGTGCCGGCACGCTGCGTTGGTATACCCGCCATGGCGAGGGCGAGGTACCGAGCTTCCGTGTGCAGGCCGTGGACACCACCGCTGCCGGCGACGCCTTTGTCGGCGGCGTGCTGGTCGGGCTGGTTGAGCGCGGTGGCGCAGGCGCCGGCTTCGCCGCGTTCTGCCAGACCCCGAATGCAATCAATGGCACGCTGCGCTTCGCGGCTGCGGTAGGTGCCCTGGCGGTAACCCGCAAGGGTGCGTTCGCCGCAATGCCCGCCTTGAGTGAAGTACAGCAGCTGCTGCAGCAACAGGAAGCCATCGCATGACCACCACGCCCGATTTCCGTTCCCCGGCCTTCCTGCGCGCGCATATCGCCGACACGATGGCTTTTTACCATCCGCATTGCATTGACGCGGACGGCGGCTTCTTCCACTACTACCGGGACGACGGCAGCATCTACGATCGCAGCCATCGCCACCTGGTCAGCAGCACCCGCTTCGTCTTCAACTACGCCATGGCCTACCGCGAGTACGGCAACGCCGAGTATCTGGATGCGGTGAAGCACGGCGTGCGCTACCTGCGTGATGTGCACCGCAATCCCGCCACTGGCGGCTACGCCTGGACCCTGCGCGACGGCAAGGTCGAGGACGACATGAACCACTGTTACGGCGTGGCCTTCGTGCTGTTGGCTTACAGCTGCGTGTTGAAAGCCGGCATCGAGCAGGGCCGCGAGTGGATGGACGAGACCTGGCAGCTGCTGGAACGCCACTTCTGGGAGCCGCAGCACGGCCTGTACCGCGACGAAGCCGACGCCAACTGGAACTTCACTGGTTACCGCGGCCAGAACGCCAACATGCATATGTGCGAAGCCATGCTGGCGGCGTTCGAGGCCAGCGGCGAGCAGCGCTACCTGCAGCGCGCTCTGCAGCTGGCCGACAACACGACCCGTCGGCAGGCGGCCAAGGCTGGCGGTCTGGTCTGGGAGCATTACGACATCGATTGGAACATCGATTGGAACTACAACCTGGACAACCCCAAGCATCTGTTCCGTCCGTGGGGTTTCCAACCCGGCCATCAGACCGAATGGGCCAAGTTGCTGATGATCCTCGATCGCCACATCGATGCCGATTGGCTGGTGCCGACCGCGCGGCATCTGTTCGATACCTCGATGACGCGCGCGTGGGATGAAGCGCGCGGTGGCCTGTATTACGGCTTTGCGCCGGAATCGCGCCGTCAGCCCAACATGGACGGAGAGGCCATCGGTGGCGACAGCTTCGTCTGCGACGGCGACAAGTATTTCTGGGTGCAGGCCGAGTCGCTTGCCGCCGCCGCGCTGCTGGCCAAGCGCACCGGCGATGCCGGCTACTGGGAGTGGTACGACCGGCTGTGGGCGTACTCGTGGCAGTACTTCGTCGATCATCGTTATGGCGCTTGGTTCCGCATCCTCGATGCCGACAACCGCAAGTACGACGATGAGAAGAGCCCGGCCGGCAAGACCGATTACCACACGATGGGCGCCTGCCACGAAGTGTTGAACGTGGTGCGCGAGGGCTGAGCAACAGCGCTCGCAACAGTTCAGTTGTCATCCCCGCGAAGGCGGGGATCGCTCTGGGCTCTCGCCGCAACAGCGAGAGGCAGCGTCAAAGAGATTTGTGCGTTGATGACGGCGACAGTTTCCTGGTCGTGCCACTCAGCAGAAACAGAAGCGGAACCAGCAACAGGGAGAAAGCAGCATGCAGCACATGCACCTGAAATTTGGATCGATACAAATTCGTGCTCAACGCGCATGCCGGGGCCTGTTGCTTTGCGCACTGTGGCTGACTTCCAGCGCAGCGCTGGCTGCCCCCTTGCAGGCACAGTGGAACTTCCGCCTGCTGCCGGGCGATGCACAGCTGCAGGCGCATCCGGGCATGGATGCGTGGAAGCAAGCAACGGTGCCGGGTAGCGTGCACACCGATCTGATGGCTGCAGGCCTGATCGGCGATCCTTATGTTGGTGCTGCTGAAGCCGGCCTGCAGTGGATCGGCCTTGCTGACTGGGAGTACCGCGCCCGTTTCGATGTGGATGCAACAACGCTTGCACGCACGCACGCCGAACTGCGATTCGATGGCCTGGACACCTTCGCCGAAGTCCGTCTCAACGGCCAGCCGCTGCTGAAGGCCGACAACGCGCACCGCACCTGGCGTGCACGCGTGGATGGCCGCCTGCGTGCGCAGGGCAATGAACTGCGGATCGTGTTCCGTTCACCGATCCGCACGCTGCTGCCGCAGGTGCAGGCGATGCCGCACAAGATTGCCGGCAACTATCCTTCGCCCTACGGCGATGAGCCCAAGGATGCGATGGTCGGCAACTTCGTACGCAAGCCGGCCTACCACTTCGGTTGGGATTGGGGCCCGCGCTATGTCACTGCCGGCGTGTGGCGACAGGTGCATCTGGATAGCTGGGATCAACAGCGCATCACCGATCTGGCTGTGCGCACCGACGCGCTGGATGCTAACAAGGCCGACTTGAACGTGCTGCTGCAGGTGGAGCAGGCAGACAAGGCCGCGACCCAGCAGATCGTCATTGATGTGCGGGATCCGGACGGCGAGACGGTCGCGCAGATCAAGCGCGATGTCGCGCTGACGCCGGGTGAGAACAGCGTGTCGCTGCCCTTGCAGATCGACAAGCCGCGGCGCTGGTGGCCGGTAGGTTACGGCGCGCAGGATCGTTACACCGTGCAGGCACGGCTGGGCGACGGCAAGCAGGAAACACTGGAATCCAGTATCCGCATCGGCCTGCGCACCGTGCAGCTGCAACGCGAAGCGGACAAGGACGGCGGGCAGGGCTTCGGCTTCGTCATCAATGGCGTGCCGGTGTTCGCCAAGGGTGCCAATGTCATTCCGTTTGATGCCTTCCCGGCACGGGTAACCCGCGAGCGTTTGCGCCGCGACCTGCAGGCCGCACGCGATGCCAACATGAACATGCTGCGCAACTGGGGCGGTGGCTACTACGAAGACGATGCCTTCTTCGACATCGCCGACGAACTCGGTCTACTGGTGTGGCAGGACTTCATGTTCGGCGGCGGCATGCAGCCGGGTTATGACCCCGCATTCCGGGCAAATGTTGTGGCTGAAGCGCGCGACAATATCCGCCGCCTGCGGCATCACCCCAGCATCGTGCTGTGGTGTGGCAACAACGAAGAAGAAACCGCGTGGAAGGATTGGGGCCACGGCAAGACCTTGAAGGAAGCCGATCCGGTCTTCGCCGGGAAGGTCTGGCAGGGTTATGTGGACCTGTTCGGCAAGGACTTGCGCAACGTGGTCGCCGAAGAAGGCTTGGGCGTGCCGTACTGGGCCAGTTCGCCGAGCAATGATCTGGATACCAAGGCCAACGACTCGCGTCGCGGTGACAAGCACTACTGGGAAGTCTGGGGTAACCCGGCGCTGCCGCCGACGGCTTACCTGAAGGAAACCCCGCGCTTCATGTCCGAGTACGGCCTGCAGGCCTGGCCGCAGTTGTCGACCATCAACGCCTTCGCCACGCCGGAAGAGCAGCAGGTGGATGGGCCGGTGATCGAGGCGCACCAGAAGTTCCTGGCTGGCAAAGGCAATGAGCGCCTGCTGCACTACATCGAGATGGAATTTGGAACCCCGCGTTCGTTCCCCGACTTCGTCTACCTGAGCCAGATGATGCAGGCCGAAGGCATCGAGCTTGCAGCACTGCACCACCGCGCCTCGCGTCCGTACACGATGGGCTCGCTGTACTGGCAGCTCAACGATGTTTGGCCCGGTGCATCCTGGTCCAGCGTGGATTACTACGGCAATTGGAAGGCACTGAACTTCCATGCTCGCCGCTTCTTCGCCGATGTCGCGGTGGCTGCGCTGCGCGATGAAGGCAGTACCCGTTTCAGTCTGCTCAACGATGGCCGCGAGCCAGTGCACGGGCAGTGGCGTGTGCGCGTGCTGGATTTCGATGGGCGGGAGCTGCAGCAGCAGCGCAAGACCATAGGCTTGCCGGCGCTGTCAGCCACCGAGGTTGCACGCTTCAGCGACGCCGAGTTGCTGCAAGGCGCTGATCCAAGCCGCAGCGTCGCTGTATTCGAACTGCTGCGTGATGGCGCAGTACTGGCACAGCGCCTTGTCTATTTCGCCCCCGCCAAGCAGCAAGCCCTGCAACCGGCACAGCTGCACAGTGAGTTGCGCGCCGAAGGCGATCATTACCTGCTGCAGCTGCACGCCGACAAACTGGTGCGCGGCATCTGGATCGGCTTCAACAATGCCAACGCCAGCGTCGAAGACAATGCCTTCGATCTGCTGCCCGGGCAGAGCCGCACGCTGGTCGTGCGCAGCACCGCACCGCTTTCCACCCTGCGCACGGCCCTGCACCTGCAGACGCTGGGCGACACCTTGCAGTCCCGTCCCGTTGCATCGCAAGACAACGCTTCCGTCGAGAGGATTCACTGATGACCCGTTCCCTGCGTACCGCCCCCCTGGTCGCCGCGCTGATGCTGGCGCTTTCCGCCTGCAGTCAGCAGGCTGCCGCTCCCGCTACCACCCCGGCCGCACCGGCCGCAGCTGCTGCACCGGCTGATGCCGCGCTTCCAGCCGTCGATGACGCCGAAGCCGCACGCATGGCCGAGCAGGTCCGTGAGGCCACCCGCCATGCCTGGCAGGGTTACATGCAGTACGCCAAGGGCCACGACGATCTGAAGCCGATCAGCGGCCAGCCGCGCGACTGGTATCCCAAGCCGTTGCTGATGTCGCCGGTCGACGCGCTGGACACGCTGCTGCTGCTCGGCCTGGACAAGGAGGCCAACGAAGCCCGTGAGCTGATCGTCACCCAGCTGTCCTTCGACCAGGACATGGACGTACAGAACTTCGAGGTCACCATCCGTCTGCTCGGTGGCCTGCTGTCGGCCTACCAGATGACCAACGACGAGCGCCTGCTCAAGCTCGCCGATGACCTGGGTACGCGTCTGTCGCCGGTCTTCGACAGCCCGACCGGTCTGCCGTACACCCACGTCAACCTGCATACCGGCAAGACCAGCGGCAAGATCAGCAACCCGGCTGAAACCGGCACGCTGCTGCTGGAATTCGGCACCCTGGCCAAGCTCACCGGCAAGCAGGCGTATTACGACAAGGCCAAACGCGCTCTGGTGGAAACCCACAAACGCCGCTCCAAGATCGGCCTCGTTGGCCTGAACATCAATGTCGAAACCGGCGAATGGACCAACAAGGACGCCTCGATCGCTGGCGGCATCGACTCGTACTACGAGTACCTGCTCAAGTGCTGGAAGCTGTTCGGCGACGAGGACTGCAAGAAGATGTGGGACGAGAGCATCGGCCCGATCAACCAGTACCTGGCCGATGAATCCCGCGAAGGCGAGCTGTGGTACGGCCATGCCGACATGGACACCGGTGCCCGCACCTCCACCACCTACGGCGCGCTGGACGCGTTCATGCCGGGCCTGCTGGCCCTGGGCGGTGACCTGGATCGCGCCAAGCGCCTGCAGGAATCCAACCTGAAGATGTGGCGCCTGCACGACATCGAGCCGGAGTCGTTGGACTACGCCAAGATGGAAGTGCGCTCGCCGAGCTACGCGCTGCGTCCGGAGATCGTCGAGTCGGCGTACTACCTGCACCATTACACCGGTGACGCGCGTTACCGCGGCATGGGCAAGGAGTTCTTCGATGACTTCGTGCGTTACACCCGCACCGATCACGGCTTCTCCGCGCTGAAGGACGTACGCAGCAAGGAGAAGGACGACTCGATGGAGAGCTTCCTGTTCGCCGAGACGTTCAAGTACTACTACCTGCTGTTCGCCCCGGCCAAGACCCTGGACTTCGACGGCATCGTCTTCAACACCGAAGCCCACCCGCTGCGCCGTACCTGGTAAGGCCAAGCAGTTGCAATGCTTGAGCCCCTCTCCCGCACGCGGGGTAAGAGGGGCAGTTTGCGAACCACCGGTTCGCTGCTCCCTCGAACGCCCTTGCGCCGGCGCAAGGGCCGGGGCGCGGAGCGGGGGTTGGGGTGAGGGCAGCTTGTGCCCTTGGACTTCCTCCCCCTTGGTTGCCACTGGGGAAAGGCTGGGCGTTGCCAGACTGCCCCAATCCGATCAATCGCCCGCAGCCCATCACAAGCCAACCGTAAGAGCACGCTAAACTCCGCCACAACACGGACCATGGCGGGGGCCGATGGAGCTGTCTTCCATCCTGATCATCGACGACGACGCAGCTTCGCTGGCGAGGCTGGCCCGGCTCGTGGCTGAATTGCTGGTCGAGCAAGCGCCGCAGATCCATACGGCCGACACTCTCGGCAGCGCCCGCACACTTCTGCAGACCCACCACTTCGACCTGGCCCTGGTAGACATGCAGCTGCCCGACGGCACAGGTACCGACCTGATCAGCTGGATGCAGCAGCACCTACCGCAGCTGCAGGCGGTGATCGTGTCCGCGTTCGCCGAGGAAGAAACCATTTTCGCCGCGCTCCGCGCAGGCGCCATCGGCTACCTGCTCAAGGACCGCGACGATCTCGAGCTGACGGTGGCGCTGCGCAGCCTGCAACGCGGCGGCGCGCCGATCGACCCGATGATCGCGCGGCGGATCCTGGCATTACTGCCCGCCGCACAGCCACCTGTCGCCGCACCACCAATTCCCAGCGTGCATCTGTCAGAACGTGAACTCGGCATCCTCAGCCATGTCGCACAGGGCTATGGCAACCGCGAGATCGCCGACCTGCTCGGCTTGTCGCGGCTCACCATCGAAGCCCATACCCGCAACATCTACCGCAAGCTGGCGGTGGGGTCGCGGACCGCTGCGGTATACGAGGCGCGCGCGATGGGACTGCTGCCTTGATCCGCTGGCTGTTGCTGCTGCTGTTGGCCGCTTGTGTGGGCAGTGCGAGCGCGCAGACAGCGGGCATCAGCCGCATCACCCATGCGGAGGCTGTGCGCGCTGACTGGCAATCGCCGGCAGCGCCTGCGCAGGGCTGGGTGCAGGTGCCACTGGCTGACCAATGGCAGACGCGCTGGCCGGATCACGATGGAGTGGTCTGGTATCGCCTGCGCTGGCAGCAGAGCGATGCCAATCAGCCAACCGGCTTGCTGCTGGATTACACCTGCATGGCGGCGGCCGTGTATCTCAACGGCAGCTTGATCGATCGTGATGCATCGCTGGTCGAACCGCTGTCACGCAGCTGGCATGTACCGCGTTACTTCCTGCTGCAGTCGCCGCTGCTGCGACAGGGTGAGAATGAGCTGCTGGTGCGCGTGTCCGGCCTGGCGGCTTACCAGCCCTCACTCGGCGTGGTGGATGTAGGCGATCCGAAGGAATTGCAGGCGCGTTATCGCAAGGCCATTTTCGTCCGCCACGACCTGCAGGTCCTGGATAGCGCCATCGGCTTCGTGCTGGCGGCGGTGATCGGCTTGTTCTGGCTGCTGCGGCGCAAGGAGTCGATGTACGGCTGGTACGCGCTTAGCGCGGTATTTGGCCGTCTGTACGACAGCAACTTCTTTGCCAGCAGCCCGTGGCCGTTCGCCACAACCGATGCATGGCAGGCCTTCATTGGCGCCTGCTATGTGGCCGGCGCTGCCGCCCATACGGTATTCCTGCTGCGCTTCTGCGAGCGGCGCTGGCCGCGCCTGGAGCGGGTACTGCTGGCCTTCGCCGTATTGGTGATGGCAGGTGCCTTGCTGTGGCCGCAATGGATGGGGCCGCACCGCAATGTCTATCTGGTGCCGACCATCGCCTTCCTGTACGTGGTCTCGTTCACTTTCATGGGCTATGCACTGCGCAGTGGCCGGCGTGATTACCAGGTGCTGGCACTGTGCATCATCCTGCCGATCGCGGTGTCGCTGCACGATCTTGGCGTCTACATGGGCTGGTATGGCGGGGTCAGTTATCTGGGCTCGTTCACCTCGCCGTTGATGCTGCTTGGCATGGGTTTCGTGCTGGCCTATCGCTTCGCCAACACCATGCAGCGTGTGGAAGGCTTCAATGCCGAATTGCGCCATGAGGTGCAGCAGGCCACCACGCAGTTGGCCGACACCTTGCAGCAACAGCATGCCCTGGAGCTGTCGCACAGCCGTGCCGGTGAGCGCCTGCAACTGGTACGTGACCTGCACGATGGTTTTGGCGGCACCTTGGTCGGTGCAATCGCCCGCCTGGAGCAGGCGCCGGATGACACGCCACGCGAGCAGGTGATCGGCGTGTTGCGCGAGATGCGTGACGACCTGCGCCTGGTCATCGACAGCACTGCCCGCGAGCAGGCCGATCTGGCCGAGCTGCTGGTGCCGCTGCGACATCGCGCCAGTGGCTTGCTGGACGCGGTCGACATCCAGGCCCACTGGCACCTGCAGGACATCGATGGGATCGAGCTTGGCGCCACCCGCAGCCTCGATCTGCTGCGCCTGCTGCAGGAAGCGCTGACCAATGTGTTCAAGCACAGCCGCGCGCAGCGCGTGGATGTCTATCTGCGCAGGCAGGGCGACCAGCTGCAACTGCATATCGACGACGACGGGGTTGGCCTGGCGCAGGGCGCTCACGGAGCGGTTGCGGCGCGCACCGGTGCTGGACTGGCCAGCATGCGGCTGCGCGCGCGCAGGTTGGGCGGGGAGTTGCAGGTATCACCTGCTGCCAATGGCACGGGTACCCGGCTGGCGCTGGTGCTGCCGCTGATGGCGTGACCGGCCTACGGCACGCCGACTACCTGATTTCGTGGATGCGCGATTGGCTGGCCGGGCATTAGCTTTCCCCCTTGCTGATTCGGGGGATTCCATCATGAACCGTCATGTCGTTACCAAGGCTGGGCCGCTGGCGGCGGCCGCCATGCTTGCCCTGCTGCCAATGTTGCCGGCGCAGGCCGCTGAAGTCGTTGGCGGCAGCGCGCCGACGGCACCTTGCACACAGGACACGAGCACCGGCGCCATCGCCTGCCAGGACGGCAGCCGGGTGGGGGGAGACGGGCCCGCAGGCCCGAACATGCTGGGCTGGAGCACCTCCGCTGGCGGGCTGGGCAATGCCACCGGCAACACCGCATTCGGGCAAGGCAGCTCGGCCGGCATGGGCGGGCAGGGCTCAAATGGCACCGCCGGGGGGACCGGTGGTATCGGTGGCAATGGAGGAACCTACAACCTGGCGTTCGGTACCAACAGCAGTGCGGGTAACGGTGGAAGGGGCGGCCAGGGCAGCGCGGGTGGCACGGGCGGCAATGGCGGCGCCGGCGGCAACTTCAACATCGCCCTGGGCGATGGCAGCCAGGCCGGCAACGGTGGCGTTGGCAATGACATGTGCTGCGGTTTCTCGGCCCCAACGGGCGCTCCGGGCACGGACAACAACGTCGCCATCGGCCGGAACGCGGTAGCTGCCGGTGGTGGCTCGGTTGCGCTGGGCGCTGGCAGCAGCGATGAAGGTGCTGCCAACGTGGTCTCGGTGGGCTCGGCAAGTTTGAAAAGGCGCATAAGCAACGTGGCTGCTGGCATCAACGGCAGCGATGCGGTCAATCTCACCCAGCTGGGTGCGTTGGCAGCTGCGCTTGGCGGTAATGCGAGCTACGTTGGCGGCAGCTTCACCGTACCAAGCTACATCGTCCAGAACGTCAGTTACCAACAAGTGGGGGCCGCACTGGGAGCGCTGGACAGCGCGTTGTCCACGCAGAACAGCAGCTTGGCCGCGATCGCTGCCAGCGGTGATGCGGCGACTCTGGTCTCTGCAATGCAGTACACCGATCAGCAATTGGCCGGCGGCCAGGCCGTCGCCCTGCAAGCAGCGCAAGCCCATGCAGATGCAGGTGATACCGCCACGCTGGCGGCGGCCTCGGGCTATACCGATACCCGCGTTGCAGCGGTGCGTGCGGAAGTGAATGCCGGCGACAGTGCAACCCTGGCATCGGCCAACCAGTACACCGATACAGCGACAACGCAGTCGCTTGGCAGCGCGCGGGCATATACCGATGCCGCCGTTGCCGCGTTCAGCGATGACTTCACCCGTTTCAACGATGGGGTGAATCGACGCCTGCATGATCAGGACCGGCGCATCGACCGTATGGGGGCGATGACATCGGCGATGACCAACATGGCAATGAATGCAGCCGGGGGGCAAAGCGCGCGTGGCCGGGTTGCAGTGGGCGCGGGTTTCCAGGGCGGTGAGCAGGCACTGTCGCTTGGCTATGGTGTGCGCGTTGGCGCGCGCGGTTCGTTCTCGTTGGGTGGCGCCTTCGGTGGCGGGGAAAAATCCGCAGGCCTTGGTTTTGGCCTCGATCTTTGATGCCGGCGCAGGCGGATGGACGGCTGCGCCTCATCGCTTATGCGCAACGCACAAGGCGAGGAAACCAGCGACCGATCTGGCATGTCCCGGCAGGCCGTGACACGGCCTGCGACGAGAACATGCTGCAGCCGATGGATCTTCCACGACGCCTGCATCCGCAACCTGATTGAAGGGACCGCCGGCAGCGAGGCGTGGCGTGTGATCGTGCGCGAACAGCTGGCCATGCAGTCGCTATTGCAGCATTGAGCGGACGGGTTCCAGCACAACCGGGGGCGGGGCCGGCCGCCGGTTCAAACCTTTTCAATGCTTCCTGCATCCAAACCGGAAGTGGGTATACACAACGCCCCGCTGCGACATACTCCTGCCGCCCACAACCGGAACCAGACAATGCAATTGGCCGCACCACGACTCCTGCTGTGCCTGCTGGCCGTGCTTCTCTTCCATCCTCTATCCGCGCTCGCTGCAACGCGTGACGCTGCCGATGAGGCGACGCGCCGCTTCATCGCGGTGACGATGAAGGAGCGCGGTATCCCCGGCATGCAGGTGGCCGTGGTCAAGGACGGTCGCGTGGTGTTCTCCGAAGCGCATGGCCTTGCCAATGTGGAGAACAAGGTGGCGGCGACAGCCACCACCTTGTTTCCGATCAACTCGGCGACCAAGGCATTCACCGGTGTGGCGATCATGCAGCTGGTCGAGGCTGGGAAGGTGGATCTGGACGCGCCGTTATCCACCTACCTGCAGCAGTTGCCGGCCGCATGGCGGGGCATCCGCGTACGCCAGTTGCTTGCGCACACCTCCGGCTTGCCGGACATCGTAGATGCGGACGGACTTGTGGGAGGTGGCTCCGAAGCGCAGGCATGGCAATTGGTGGAACAACAGCCGATGCAGGCGCTGCCCGGCGCGCAGTTCGTCTACAACCAGACCAACTATGGCTTGCTGGCCAGGATCATCGCCCAGCGCAGTGGCAAGGCCTACGAGGACTATCTGGCCTCTGGTCAGTTCGAGCCGTTGGGAGTGCGCCACGTAACGTTCGGCGACAGCTACGACCTGGTGCCGAATGCGGCAACGATGTACAGCTTCTTCCCACGCAGCAGTGATGCGGCCGATACGCCGCAGAGGCTGTCGCACTGGTTCTACGACGTGCCGCATGGTCTATGGGCAGGCGGTGGCATCCAGACCAGCGCAGGGGAACTGGCGCAATGGTTGGCGGCCTTGTTGCAGCATCGCGTGTTGAGCGCGGACAGCCTTGCACGCATGTGGGCGGCTGAGCGTTTGAACGATGGCAGTGTCGGTGCCTGGTCAGCAGGTTGGCCGGTGTCCGAAGCGCAGGGGCGGCGCCAGATCAGCAGCTTCGGCGGCGCACGCGCGGCGTTGCTGGTCTACCCGGATGAAGGCTTGGCGGTCGTGGTGTTGACCAACCTGGTCGGTGCCAACCCACAGCAGTTCACCGCGCAGATCGCCGATTTCTACAGATAGCAGCGTAGTGCCGAGCCATGCTCGGCAGAAAGGCCAATGTAGTGCCGAGCCATGCTCGGCAAGAGGCTTCACCGGTAATGCCTGAGCCGAGCATGGCTCGGCTCTACAGGCCGCGACAGCCCTCAATACAGATCCATCGGGTCGACATCCAACGACCAACGCACGCGCCGTGCTTGCGGCAAGCCATAGGCCTGCAGCATCAGTCCATCCAGTGCTGCATGCAGCGGCCGCCGCTGATCGGCTGACAACAGCAACTGCGTGCGCTGGAAGCCTGCGCGACGCGGCATCGGTGCAGGCATCGGTCCAAAGCGTTCGACATCGTTCTGCTTGGGGATCAGGTGTTTGAGCGCGGCCAGG
This sequence comes from Stenotrophomonas sp. STEN023, assembly GCF_056760135.1. Lineage (NCBI taxonomy): Bacteria > Pseudomonadati > Pseudomonadota > Gammaproteobacteria > Lysobacterales > Lysobacteraceae > Stenotrophomonas > Stenotrophomonas sp. STEN023. Next base: position 30,324 of record NZ_JBRREF010000048.1, read on the forward strand.
AACTCATTGGCCTGCTCCACCTGTTTCGCTTCTGCACGCAGCAGTGCCATATGCGCGAACGGTGGAAATCCAGCGGCCTCACGCTGCAGCAATTCGGCATCGGCAAAGGCGTGGTAACCACCGTTGACCAAGGTGTGCAGCAAGGCGTTGTCCGGATGATGTGTCTGCAACCAGACCTCGCCGGGGCGCTCGGCACGGCCAGCGCGGCCGGCGACCTGGATCAATTGCTGGGCGAGCTTCTCACTGGCGCGGAAGTCGGCGGAGAACAGGCCTTCATCAATGCCGACCACGACTACCAAGGTCAGCTTCGGCAGGTCGTGGCCCTTGGCCAGGATCTGCGTGCCAACCAGGATGCCGGGTTGGTCGCCCAGGCTTGCCAGCGTCTGCTCCAGCGCATCACGACGACTGGTGGTGCTGCGGTCGATGCGCAGCACCGGGTAGTCCGGAAACAACTGCAGCAGGCGTTCTTCCAGGCGCTCGGTGCCAATGCCCTGCGGCTGCAATGCCAGGCTGGCGCAATCCGGGCAGGCCAAGGGCACCGGCTGGCGCGCGCCGCAGTGGTGGCATTGCAGGCGGCGACCGCCATCATGCACGGTCATCGGTGTCTTGTGCAGCGGCGTGCTGCAGCGTTTGCACGGTGCGGTCCAGCCGCAGTCATGGCAGAGCAGCACCGGCGCATAACCGCGGCGGTTCTTGAACACCAACACCTGGCTGCCAGCTTTCAGGTGCTGCTCGATGCCAACCAATACTTCCGGTGACAGGCCATCCTGCAATGGTCGCTTGCGCACATCGAACACGCGCACACCAGGTGGTTTGGCATCACCGGCGCGTTGCTGCAGGCGCAGATGGGTGTAACGGCCGCTGCGTGCGTTATGCAGCGACTCCAACGATGGGGTTGCGCTGCCCAGCACTACCGGCACGTCCAGCGCCTTGCCGCGCACCATCGCGAAGTCGCGTGCGTGGTAACGGATCCCGTCCTGCTGCTTGTAGCTGCCATCGTGCTCTTCGTCGATGACGATCAGGCCGGCCTGCGGCAACGGGGTGAAGATCGCCGAGCGCGTACCGACGATCACCCGCGCTTCGCCGCGCGAAGCGGCGGCCCACACGCGTGCGCGCTCGTTATCGTTCAAGCCCGAATGCAGCGCATGCACGGGAATGCCCAAGCGGCTGCGGAAACGCTGCAATGTCTGCGGAGTCAGGCCGATCTCCGGCACCAGCACCAGCGCCTGCTTGCCTTGTTGCAGGCAATGGCAGATCGCCTGCAGATAGACCTCGGTCTTGCCGCTGCCGGTGACGCCGTCGAGCAGGAAGGGCTGGAAACCATCAGCTGCCTGCAGCGCATCGATCGCCGCTTGCTGCTGCGGATTCGGTTGCGGGCCGGCGACGATGCGCGGCTGCGGGATCACCGCCGGCACTTCGATGCGCTGGACATGCTCACGCTTGAGTAGCGCGCGGGACGCGCTGCGCCAGTCTTCCAGCTGCTCGTCCAGCAGATCCTCGTTGACTGCGCCGTCCAGCAGCAGTGTGGCCAGCCGTTGCGGGCGGGTACCGCTGCGCAGGCGGTCGTAACCGGCGCGACCGGCCTCGGTCAGCTCCCAGGCCCAGCCGTGGGTATCGGGCAGTGGATCGCCGCGACGCAGCGGCGCCGGCAGCGCGGTGGCGAACACCTCGCCGAGCGGGGCGTGGGTGTAGCGTGCCAGCCAGCGCAGCGACGCACTCAGCTCACCCTGCAGTAACGCGCTGTCATCCAGCCATTGCAGGGCCGGGCGCAGGGCGGCCGGATCATCCCCCTGGCCGATCGACTCGACCACCCCGACCAGCTCGCGCGGGCCGAACGGCACCCGCAGTCGCCGGCCGACATCCTCCTCCCGGGGGGGCGGGCTGCCAACGGGCGGCAGGTAGTCGAACAGTTGTGGCAAGGGCACCGGCAGGGCGATGCGTAGGGTGGGGCAGGCAGGCATACCGCCAGTTTAGCGGCAGCGGCTGATTTGGCCTTCGCTATTTACCCTCGTCCATATGCAGTGAAGTCCTGCATAAATGAGGCGTAAACGCTGGCTGCGCTTGGGAATTTACTCTTATCCACATTTCCTGTGGATAACTCTGTGGGCGAGTAATGTGCTCCACGCGTTCAAGGCGATGGATCAAGCCTCTGGGTCAACTTGGACAAAAAATAGCCACATTGAATTATCGATTAAAATCAACAACTTGTCCGTGAAACAAAAACGAAACACAGTCTCGCGGCGGCGTGCGCGGCAGAAATGTCACAGCGTATTGACGCTGTGCACAAGTTGTTGCAGGCGCTTGCAGAATCGGCCCGGTGTTGGCCTGGGGCGTCTGCAGTGCGGTGTGTGCTCGGTATCATCACGGCATGACGGAGTTCACATGATGGCTGCACCAGCCCCTCTTTCGCCGGCCGCAGCCAATGCTCTGTCCGCCTTCTTGCGCGGGGTAGAACGCCGCGCCCTGGTCGTTGCTGAATTGCAGGCCGGCGATGTCGCCGTTGGCGAGCGTGCCGTGGCGGTTGCCATGCGTGCCTTTGTCGGCCCCGCCGCGCAGTTGCTGATGGTGGAATGGCCGGCTCGCTTCTGGGCCCTGCTATGCAGCACCCCGCAACTGCTGAAGCCGGCCAACCCCGGCAGCTGGGAGCCGGAGTTGGCGCACCTGGGCAGCTTGGCTGCGGGCGAACGCCTGGCGCTGTTGCTGCGCATCGGCGCCGGTCTGGATGAAGCGGCGGCATCGGCAGTGCTGGGTGTGGATGCCAATGCCTACCGGCAGGCGCTGGCGGATGCCTGTCCCCTGGATGCCGCTGGCCGACCGGATGCCGCCAGCTGGCGCGCCTTGGCCGAGCAGGTGCAGGCGCGGATCCGTGATCTGTCGCCGCCGCGCCTGCAGCAGCTCGAGCAGCTGCGCGAATCGGTCATCACCGGTGCCTTGCCGTCACGCTCGGCGCCGAGCGCACCCGCGCCCGCCACAGCGCCTGTGGAAGACCCGCGCCGTCACAAACCGCCACCGCGGCGCAGGCAGTCCAAGCCCTGGACGCTGCGGACCTGGTTGCTGCTATGCCTGCCGCTGCTGTTGCTGGCGGTGGTTGCGCTGTGGTGGTGGCGTTCGCATACGCTGGTGGCCGCTTCACCGAATGAAGGCAACGGCCTGGTCGACAACGGCCCGGTACAGGTTGAGGAACTGCCTGACGACAGCACACCGGCGGGGCCGGGTGACGACCCGCACGCTGCGGCCGACACGCTGATGCTGGCCGATCCCGCCCTGGACACAGCCAGAGATGCTGACTTCCATGCCTGGTATGCCGCCGGTGGCCCGATCCCGGTGGACGAGTCGCAGCCGCAGCCGAGCCGTCCAGAGCCGGCCGGCGCAGCCCTGGAGACGACGGATGCGGATGAGTAAGTTGGGTTTGGCCGGTCTGGTCCTGTGCGTCGCGCTGCCATTGCATGCCGCCGCGCCAACCGCGGTGCCGATCATGCCGTCCGCACCCGCTGCCAGCAGCGTGGTCGGCACGCAGCATAGTTGGGCTTCGATGAGCCCGGCGCAGCGGCGTGAGGTTCGCAGCCGCTATGCGGCCTGGCAGGCACTGCCCGACAACGAACGACAGCGCATCCGCCAGGCGGCGGCGACGCTGGCGGCACTGCCTGATGACCAGCGCCAAGCTCTGCGCGCGCGCTACATGGACATCGACAAGATGCACCGCGACGGTTGGTTGCTGGGCCCGCAGCTGGGGGCCTTGTATCCGCGCCTGCAGCCTCTGCTGGGTTACCTGCCGGCGGCCGAACGCGAGCCGGTGATTGCCTTGTTGCGCCAGCTCACTGCCGGCCAGCTGGAGCAACTGAGCCTGATCTCGCAGCGCACGCCTCCGCAGCAGCGCGACGAGTTGCGCACCCAGCTGCTGGCCTTGGCGCCGGCCCAGCGCGATGCCTGGCTGCGTGAAAAAGTAGGCGGCTGAGTTCCACGTAATGCCGCCCCGCACCACTCGTTCATCCGCGGTGCGGCGGCACAACAGCGTTGCCACGCTAGAATAGGCGCACTCCGCAACCCGGCATCTGTGCGCTTCCTGCGCCGGCCGTAGTCTGCGTCCCTGTGTTTTATGTCCATGTCTCCCGCCACGCCGCGCTTCATGCAAGAAGTGCGGACGACCGGTCTGCTCGCCCTGCCGCTGGTGCTGGGCCACGTTTCCACCGGTCTGATCGCCTTTGTCGACAACACCATTGCCGGCCACCACGGCACCGATACCTTTGCTGCGGTCAGCATCGGTACCGCCCTGCTATGGCTGCCGATGCTGGTGCCGATCGGCACCTTGATCTCGCTCACCGCTTCGGTGTCGCAGCTGCACGGCGCTGGCCGTGATCGCGAAATCGGCCCCTTGTTCCGCCAGGCACTGTGGCTGGGCGTGGGCTTGAGCGCGCTGATGTTCCTGTTCCTCAGCGTGGTGCCGGCCTTCCTGCCGGCGTTCGGTATTGCCCCTGATATCGTGCCCGGTGCCACCGACTTCCTGCATGCCATCCGTTGGGGCGTGCCGGCACTGACCCTGTACTTCTGCATGCGCTATCTCAGTGAAGGCATGCATTGGACCTTGCCGACCATGCTGATCGGTTTCGGTGGCCTGCTGGTGCTGGGGCCATTGGGTTATGCGCTGTGCAACGGCAAGTTCGGCTTCCCCGAGCTGGGCGCAGCAGGGCTGGGCATCGCGTCTTCGGTAACCATGTGGGTGCAGGCGCTGGCCTTTGCGACCTACCTGTGGACCACCAAGCGCTTCGCCCACCTGCAGTTGTTCAGCCACTTTGAACTGCCGCGCCCGCGCGCGATCTGGGACCTGCTGCGTACCGGTCTGCCGATTGGCATCACCGTGTTGATGGAAGGCGGTCTGTTCATCATCACCGCGTTGCTGATCGGCCGTATCGGTGCCACCGAGGCCAGTGCCCATCAGATCGCGATCAACGTGGCGCAGCTGTGCTTCATGATCCCGATGGGCGTGGCCGAGGCCACCACCGTGCGGGTCGGCCATGCGGTCGGCAGCAACGATCCGCTGGGCGTGCGCCGCGCCACCTGGGCCGGCTACGCCATTGTGCTGGTGACCCAGATGGTGTCGATCACCGCCTTGCTGCTGGGCCATGACGCGGTGGTCGGGCTGTATACCGACGACCTTGCGGTGGCCGCTTTGGCCTCCACCTTGTTGTTGTATGCAGCCACCTTCCAGATCCCCGATGGCATCCAGGTGCTGTCCGCTGGCGCCCTGCGTGGGCTCAAGGACACCCGCGTGCCGATGTTCATCGCCATGTTCGCCTATTGGGGCGTTGGCATGCCGGTCGGTGCCGGGCTCGGACTGGGTCTGGGCTGGGGGCCGCAGGGCATGTGGATCGGTCTGATCATTGGTTTGACCGTGGCCGCGGTGCTGTTGGGCTGGCGGCTGCGGGTCAGCAGCGGCCGGCTCATCACCCAGGCTGCCCCCTGACTTAAAGGCCATGCCGGCAGCGTCCGGTTATGCGTATCCTGACTTGCAACCAGCCCCAACCGGAGCGTCCATGAATCCCCCTCCAGTGCCACGCCGCAATCCTGTTGCCAGCTTCTTCATCGGCATCTGGGACGTGATGAACTTCACCCGCCGGTTGATCCTCAACCTGCTGTTCTTCGGCCTGCTGTTCCTGATCCTGATCGGCTTGATGGTCGCCGTGGGCAAGGGCGCTTCATCGACGACGCTGCTGCAGGAAGGCACCACCCTGGTGATCGCGCCGGAAGGCCGTCTGGTCGAGCAGTACAGCACCGACCCGCTCAGCCGTGCGCTGGGCAAGGCGCTGGGTGAAACCAATGCCGAAGAGCTGCAGCTGCGCGACCTGATCCGCGCCATCGAAGCGGCCAAGGACGACAAGAAGATCAACCGCGTGGTGCTGCAGCTGGACAAGCTGCAGCCCAGTGGCTTCGCCTCGATGCGTGAGGTCACCGCCGCGCTGCAGGATCTGCGTGCTGCCAACAAGCAGGTCGTCGCCTTCAGCGAGAACATGGGCCAGTCGCAGTACCTGCTGGCCGCGCAGGCCGATGAGGTGTACCTGGATCCGATGGGTGGTCTGTTGCTGGAGGGCCTGGGCCGGTACCGCCAGTACTTCCGCAGCGGCCTGCAGGACAAGCTGGGCGTGGACGTGCACCTGTTCAAGGTGGGTGAGTTCAAGTCCGCCGCCGAGCCTTACGTGCTCGACGCCGCCTCGCCGCAGGCCAAGGAAGCCGACCTGTTCTGGATGAACGATGTGTGGCAGCGCTACCTGGGCGACATCGCCAAGGCACGCAAGCTCGACGCCGCCCAGCTGGCCGCCGGCATCGACACGCTGCCGGAGGGCATTGCCGCCGCCGAAGGCGACCTCGCCCGTTTCGCCCTGCAGCAGAAGCTGGTGGACGGTCTGAAGACCCGCGAGGAAGTGGATGCTCTGTTGACCGAACGTGGCGTGGCCGACGGCGATGCCGATGGCGGCTATCGCCAGATCGGCCTGGGGGACTACCTCACCCAGATCGACGCGCGCCGCTCGCCGGTGGATTCGCGTCCGCAGGTCGCCGTGGTGGTGGCCGAAGGCGAAATCTCCGGCGGTGACCTGCCGGCTGGCCGCATCGGCGGCGTGTCGACCTCGGCATTGCTGCGCGAAGCCCGCGACGATGACGACGTGAAGGCTGTGGTGCTGCGCGTGGATTCGCCGGGCGGTGAAGTATTCGCCTCCGAGCAGATCCGTCGTGAAGTGGAAGCGCTCAAGGCCGCCGGCAAGCCGGTGGTGGTGTCGATGGGTGACATGGCTGCATCCGGTGGTTACTGGATCAGCATGAACGCCGACCGCATCTATGCTGACGAATCCACCATCACCGGCTCGATCGGCATCTTCGGCATGATCCCGAACTTCGCCCGCAGCCTGGACAAGATCGGCGTGCATACCGACGGTGTCGGTACCACCCGTTTTGCTGGCGCGTTCGATGTGACCCGGCCGATGGACCCGGCCGTGGGCCAGGTGATCCAGTCGGTGATCAACAAGGGCTATGCCGATTTCACCGGCAAGGTTGCAGCGGCACGCAACAAGCCGGTTGAAGCGGTGGACGAAGTCGCACGCGGTCGTGTGTGGAGCGGTGCGCAGGCCAAGGAGCGCGGTCTGGTTGATGCCTTCGGTGGTTTGAAGGCGGCGGTCGACCATGCCGCGACGCTGGCCAAACTGGGTGACTCCGACAAGTTCCGCGTGCGTTACATCGAGAAGGCAGCCACCCCGTTCGCGCAGTTCATGACCGGCTTCGCCGGCAGCCGCGCCGGCGCCTGGATGCTGGCCGACTCGGGTATGGCGCGCATGCTGGTCGCCAAGCAGATGCCGGAGCTGGACACCCAGCTGCGCTTCGTCGAAGACGCAGTGAAGGACCGCAATGGCGCACCGGTGAAGTCGCTGGCGTACTGCTTCTGCGGTTTGTAAGCGAATCTGTGTGATGTGCAACAACAACGCCGCCTTCGGGCGGCGTTGTTGTTTCTGTCTGTAGTGGGGGGGGGGGGGGGGGGGGGGGGGGGGGGGGGGGGGGGGGGGGGGGGGGGGGGGGGGGGGGCGCGGGGGGGGGGCGGGGGGGGGGGGGGGGGGGGGCCCG
>NZ_JBRREF010000049.1:0-37409 GCF_056760135.1 Stenotrophomonas sp. STEN023
GGGGCGTCGTGGGGGGCCGGGCGCCCCGCCCGCCGGTGGCGGGGGGCGCCCCGCCGCGCCCCGCGCCCCGGGGGCGCCCCCCCCCCCCCCCCCCCCCCCCCCCCCCCCCCCACTACCGTTCAGCGGTACGGCCCCGGTCCGCGCCACAGCAGTTCGCCGTAGCGGTAGACATACATCACGATCACGAACTGGCGGGCGTCGCCGATGTCCTGCAGCTCGGGTGAGCCAGCCTGCAGCATGCGGCACTTGCTGGAACCGCGGCGCAATGCGACTTCGGCCGGACAGACCATCAGGTACGTGGTGCCGGGCAGTGGGATCGACAGCTCTTTCTTGCCATTGACCTCCTTGGCTGCATCCATCCAGGCGCGCAGTTTTTCCTCGCTGAGCAGGTCATAGATGATCTGGTAGCCGCCAACTTCCATGGCGGGTGCTCCGGCACTGCGGTCAACCCGTTTGCCGCTGTCATTGCCCTGACCGGCAGAGCGGCCGTACTCGTCCGGCGCGGTGGTCCTGTCCAGTGAGCCGGGCGGACGTCCTGTCCATGTCTGCGGACGACGTGGCACGGTTTCCGATGGGCTGGCCGCCGCCGCCGGCGCGGCCGGGGTCTGGGCGACTTCCTGGGTCTTGGTTTCTTCCTGCTCCGGCTCGCTCGGCGGTTCGATGTAGCGGGCTTCCGGTACCGGCTTGCGTTCCTCGCTGCGCCGCTGCGTGGTCGGCTTGGGTTGCGAGCGGGTGGTCTTGTTGGGTTTGTCCTTTGGCGGGACCTTGCTCTGCTCGGTGGACGGCGGTGCCTCGCCGACGAAATCGACCTTGGTCCGGCCGCCGCCCGCCGAGCCCTGCGGCGAGGAAACCACCGGCGGATTGGAGTAAAGCAGGAGCAACAGCATCAGCAGATGCAGCAGCACGGTGATCAGCACCGCGAACCAAGGGTCGCGGCGTTCATGCCAGAGCTTGAGATTGAACGGCTTTGGAGAAGTGGGGGTGCTGGTCATGCCGCGTTTGGGGCCTGGAGGTTGCTGCCCTCGTGCGGAAGTCACACCGTGCCACCGATAGGGAACCGGCATGGTAACGCCTGCGCCCGAGTTGCAACCGTGCCGTTGGTGCTTTTGCCGACCGGGCGTGGCACGCCAGGGAGCAGTCTGACCATGCCGGAGGTTGGCGGCGGATCCGTATCGAAGGAAACCGTGGGCGGCATCGGCGCACGGCCGGGCTATGATGCCCCTCCCGTCGCGGACAGCTGGCGGGAGACCCCCATCACAATGGAAACAGCTGCATGCGCATCCTGCTTGCCCGTCACGGCGAAACGCCGTGGAACGCCGAAGGCCGCTACCAGGGCCAGATCGACATTCCCCTCTCACCGGTGGGTGAGGCCCAGGCCAAGGCCTTGGGCGAGCGGCTGGCCGATGTGCAGATCACCCGTGCGGTGGCCTCGCCGCTGAGCCGTGCGCAGGCCACCGCCAAGGCCGCGCTGGGTAGTGCGCGTGAAGCCATGCTGCTGACCGAGCCGGACCTGCAGGAAATCGCCCACGGTGAATGGGAAGGCCTGCTCGCCAGCGAGATCGACGAGAAGGACCCGGCCCGCCTGCGCGCCTGGCGCGAGGAACCCGACACCGTGCTGATGCCCGGCGGCGAATCACTGCGGCAGGTGCTGGACCGCAGCTGGCGCGGCCTGACCGCCGCCGCCGAGGGCCTGGGCGAAGACGACACCTTGCTGGTGGTCGCGCATGACGCGGTTAATCGCGTCATTCTGTGCAAGATCCTCGGTCTGCCGATTTCCAAGCTGTGGAGCTTTCGCCAGGCACCGACCACGCTGAACCTGCTGGAAGGTCCGGACGTCGAGCACCTGGAAGTGGTGCGCCTGAACGACTGCGCCCACCACACCCCGTTCTTCGGCGAAGCCAAGCACCGCGCGCTGTAAGGCAGAGCGGGCGCGCTGTTGCCCCCTCCCTTTGCCGTAGGCAAGGGGAGGGCTGGGGAGGGGTTGGCTTTACCGCTTCTGATCTTGCAGTGGCTTCGCGGCTTACGCCGCTCCCACAACCCTCGGGCTGAGGCTCTACCGGTGAGGCCCCTGCCGAGCGTGGCTCGGCACTACGATCCCTCGCTTTGCCGCAGTTGCTCCCTCCCTTTCGCGTAGCGAAGGGGAGGGTTGGGGAGGGGTTGGCTCTACCGCTTCTGATCTTGCTCTGGCTTCGCGGCTTACGCCGCTCCCACAAATTGGCTGGGGCCAGTGGCTTACTGGTGAAGCCCCTGCATGGCTCGGCACTGCACACAGCCCCCGGCCTGACATGCCGGGAAGCTTGGCGGCCGGGTGGGGCTGCCGCTGTATCATGGGTACCATTCCCGCGCGCAACGCGCAGTCGGCTTTTCGTGCCGGCCCATGATCCCGAGAGTCTTTACGCATGTCTTCCGCCCGTCCCGCCACGCTTGAACAGTGGCTCGCCCATATCGAACAGCAGCACCCGCAAGCCATCGCAATGGGCTTGGAGCGCGTGCGCGAGGTTGCCCTGCGCATGCAGCTGGGGCGGCCTGCCGAGCACTGCATCGTGGTTGGCGGCACCAATGGCAAGGGCTCGACCGTGGCCTTCATCGAGTCCATTGCCCGTGCCGCGGAGTGGAAGGTAGGTGCCTATACCTCGCCGCACCTGCTGCGCTACAACGAGCGCGTGCGCATCGATGGCAAGGACGTGGATGACGCAAGTCTGGTGGCCGGCTTCAACGCGGTCGAAGACGCCCGTGGCGACACCGCGCTGACCTATTTCGAATACGGCACGCTGTGCGCGCTGTGGTTGTTCCAGCAGGCCGGTCTGGATCTGGCGGTGCTGGAAGTCGGCCTCGGTGGACGCCTGGATGCGGTGAATATCATCGACGCCGACGTGGCGGTGATCACCACCGTCGATATTGACCACGCCGACTGGCTGGGTGCCGACCGCGAAGCCATCGGCCAGGAGAAGGCCGGCATCATCCGTGGCTGGAAGCCGCTGATCCTCGGCGAGATCGATCCGCCTTCCAGCGTGCTGCGCCGTGCCTATGTGCTCGGTGCCAATGCGATCCGCTTCGGCAGCGATTTCTTTGCCGAGGACATTGATGCCGAGCTCTGGCGCTGGCGTGATGTCTCGTTCCGCCTGGAGCTGCCGCAGCCGGCGTTGTGGGCGCCTATCCAGCGCAATAATGCCGCCACTGCAGTCGCTGCACTGCGCGCCCTGGACAAGCCGGTGCCGCGCGATGCGTGGGCGCAGGGCATTGCCGCTGCGCAGATCGTTGGACGCCTGCAGCGCTTCGAGCGCGCCGGCGTTGAAGTGCTGGTGGATGTGGGTCACAACCCACAGGCTGCCACTGCCTTGGCGGCGGCGCTCAAGGCGCAGCCAGCGCAGGGCCGCACCCTGGCGGTGTATGCCGCGTTGGCCGACAAGGACGCAGCGGGCGTGGTCGATGCCCTGCAGCCGCAGGTCGATGGCTGGTTCCTGGCCGGGCTGGAAGGCGCGCGTGGGCAGACTGCAGTGCAGCTGCGCGAGCGTCTGGCGCAGACCGCTGCCACCGCCGTCAACCTGTCCGACAACGTAGGCAAGGCGCTGGACGCCGCGCTGGCCCAGGCCAGGCCAGGCGACCGGGTGCTGGTGTTCGGCTCCTTCCATACGGTGGCCGAAGCACTGCCACTACTCCGTTCAGCTGACTAAGACGCTGCCGCGCGTGCCCCGCATATAATCACCGGGGCACTCCGCCGCGCCGCGCATACGCCAATTGTGGAAACTCCTCTGAAACAGCGACTGATTGGTGCCATCGTTCTGGTGGCGCTTGCCGTGATTTTCCTGCCGATGCTGGTCAAGGGACCTGCGCCGGACAGTGGCGTACAGGACGTGCCGCTCAGCGCGCCTGCAGCGCCCGCCGAAGGCCAGTTCGAGACCCGTGAACTGCCGCTGGTCGCGCCTGGCGCACCGGCCGGTGGTGCCTTGGGCATGCCCGCCGCACAGCCGGAAACCGGCGTCGCCGCTGCCGTCGAGCAGCCGGCTAATGGCTTGCCGCCGTCGGCCGCCGCCGGTAATTACGCAGTCAATTTTGGTGCCTATGGCAGCGAGGCCGATGCCGACGCGGTGATTGCGCACCTGAAGAAATCCAATCTGCCGGGCTTCCGCCAGGCCGACACCATCAACGGCCGCCCGGCTTGGCGTGTGCGTATCGGCCCGTATGCCGATCGTGCCCAGGCTGAACTGGTGCGACTGGAAGCGGGCAAGGTCCGCAACGACGTGAATGCGCAGGTGGTTGTGCTCAATGCCAGCGCCGAAAACCCGGCCCCGGCACCGACCGCTACTGCCACACCGGCCGCCAGCAGCACCGCTACCGCAGCGGCAACCACCGCACCGGTGCGCACCGAGGCCTTGCCGCCGGAGCCGGCCAAGCCGGTCGTGGCTGCGCCCAAGCCTGCGGCTCCAAAGCCGGAAGCGCCCAAGCCTGAGCCGGCCCGCCCCGAACCTGCCAAGCCGGTTGCGGCAACCCCGGCCAAGCCGGCAGTCACCACCCCGGCCGCTCCGGCTGCCAGTGGTGTTGGTTTTGCCGTGCAGCTGGGTGCCTTCGGCCAGGCCGCCGATGCCAATGCGCTGCGTGACCGTGCACGCGCTGCCGGCTTCAGTGCTTTCGTCGAACAGGTACGCACCGATAACGGCGTGCTCAACCGTGTCCGTGTCGGGCCGGTTGCCAGTCGCGAGCAGGCTGAGCAGCTGAAGGCGCAGGTCGCGGCCAAGGTCGGCATTGCCGGCATGGTCCGCCCGCATCCTTGATGCGGCACCACGTCCTGCTGAGCAAGCGCGCAACCCCGTGCTGCACCTGCGAGGCGCGCGGTGATTGACTTGGTGTTGCTGGCGCTGATCGGCGTGTCGGCCCTGTTCGGGCTGATGCGCGGCTTGCTGGCGACTGTGCTTGGCGTACTGAACTGGCTGCTGGCCGGCGCTGCCGCCTTCTACTACGGCGAACGCGCGGCCTTGATGCTGGCCGATCAGGGCCAGCCCAGTGCGGGCGAGTACGCCGGCGGCTATCTGCTGGTGTTCATCGGCGTGCTGCTGGCGGCGACCCTGGTCGGGCGCCTGCTGCGCGGTGTGGTGGATGCCACCGTGCTGCTGAAGTTGCCGGATCGCTTGCTAGGCTTGGCCCTGGGCATTGTGCGTGGCGTGCTGTTCGCGGTGCTGGCGGTACTGCTGCTGGGCTTCACCTCGATGCCCCAGGAGCCGGGCTGGCGCCAGTCCAGCGTGGTGCCGTGGCTGCAGCCGACGGCCGACTGGCTACGTGAAAAGCTGCCGCATCCACCTGAATCGCCGGCAATGGCGCTGATGGACTTGGGTAAGTCGGTGCTGGCAGGCGATAATGGCGGACCGAACGAAGCAGATGCGGGCAGTGGCTTGCTACCGGCGCAGTTGGAGGGGACGCGTTTTGATCCCCGCCAGCGCAGCGGAGAGGAAGGCCGAGCTGACCCGGCGGGGGCGTTGCCCTCCAACATCGATCCGGCGCAGGTGCGCCCGGGTCAACTCAAGCCGATACGGGTTGAGCCTCAGGGCCAGGCACGGCCACCTTCACGTTAACGGGCATCGCCCAGCGGAGATCGCGCAACATGTGTGGCATCGTCGGAATCGTCGGCAACCAGAACGTCGCCGGGCAGCTTTATGACGGCCTGACCGTCCTCCAACACCGTGGCCAGGATGCGGCCGGTATCGCCACCGCAGACGGCACCCGCCTGCGCGTGGAAAAGGCCAACGGCCTGGTCCGTGATGTATTTGACGAGCGCCGCATGGCGCTGCTGCAGGGTCGCATCGGCATTGCCCATGTGCGCTACCCGACTGCAGGTTCGGAAGGCACCGACGAGGCGCAGCCGTTCTACGTCAACTCGCCGTACGGCATCGCGCTGGCGCACAACGGCAACCTGATCAATACCGAGGCGCTGCGTCGCCAGGTGTTCGAGGCCGACCGCCGCAACATCAATACCGATTCGGACAGCGAAGTGCTGTTGAACGTGTTCGCCTACGAACTGGACGCGCAGCGCATGCTGACCCCGGAAGCGGCGATCCGTGCCGTGGCCGGCGTGCACCGTCGCTGCAAGGGCGGCTATGCGGTGGTCAGCGTGGTGCTGGGCCTGGGCCTGGTTGCCTTCCGCGACCCGCACGGCATCCGCCCGCTGGTGCTGGGCAAGCGCAACCATGCCGAAGGCGTCGAATACGCGGTGGCGTCCGAATCGGTTGCGCTGGATGTGCTCGGCTTCGAGCGCATGCGCGACGTGGCGCCGGGCGAAGCGGTGGTCATCACCGAGCGCGGCGAGCTGTTCACCGAGATCTGCGCGACCAACACCCAGCAGACGCCGTGCATCTTCGAGTACGTGTACTTCGCACGCCCCGACTCGATGATGGACAACGTATCGGTGCACAAGGCGCGCATGCGCATGGGCCAGAAGCTGGGCGAGAAGATCCTGCGCCTGCGTCCGGACCATGATATCGACACCATCATCCCGATCCCGGACACCTCGCGCGACGCCGCGCTGGAGATGTCCAACGTGCTCGGCGTGAAGTACCGCGAAGGCTTCGTCAAGAACCGCTACGTCGGCCGCACCTTCATCATGCCGGGCCAGGGTGAGCGGGTGAAGTCCGTGCGTCGCAAGCTCAACCCCATCCATCTGGAATTCCGCAACCGCGTGGTGCTGCTGGTGGATGACTCGATCGTGCGTGGCACCACCAGCCAGCAGATCGTGCAGATGGCGCGCGATGCCGGCGCACGCAAGGTCTACCTGGCCAGCGCCGCGCCGCCGGTGCGTTACCCGAACATCTACGGCATCGACATGCCGGCGGCCGAAGAGCTGGTCGCGCACAACCGCAGCGTCGAGGAAATCGAAAAGCACCTGGGCTGCGACTGGCTGGTCTACCAGGACCTGGAAGACCTGGAAGTCGCCGTGCGTGAAGGCAACCCGGAGCTGAAGGAATTCGACTCGTCCTGCTTCAACGGCGAATACGTCACCGGCATCGAGCCGGGTTACTTCGAGCGTATCCAACAACTGCGCTCGGACGAAGCCAAGACCCAGCGCCGCGCCTGACTCTTTAGCCCCTCTCCTGCGGGAGAGGGGTTGGGGTGAGGGCAGAACGAAGCGGCAACATGTGAGCACCCATGAACCCGCAACAAGCACTGCCGTCCATAACCAACCAAGCATTCGCAGCACCACCCGAAGCAGCAGACTTCTCCCTGCTCGACGCCGCCTGCATCTGCATGGCCGCCGCCGACCCGCTTGAGAAAGTAGCGCTCACCCAGCACTACGCCGCGCGTTACCGCGCTGGCACCTTGAAGCTGCCGGCGGAAGCGCCGGAACCCGAACCGATCCGCGCGCCGGGCCGCCCGTCGCAACTGGTGCTGGTGCACCCGCGCGACCTGCCGCGTCGTGGCCTGGGTTCGGTGGATGGACGCGCTGCCTTCATCCACGCCATCGCCCATATCGAGCTCAATGCCATTGACCTGGCCTGGGACGCGGTCTATCGCTTCCGCGGCCTGCCGGGCAGCTTCTATGCCGATTGGGTCAGCTGCGCCGATGACGAATCGCGCCACTTCGTATTGCTGCGTGATCGGCTGCTGGCGCATGGCCACGACTATGCCGATTTCCCCGCCCACAACGGCCTGTGGGAGATGTGCGAGAAGACCGCGCACGACGGTCTGGCGCGGATGGCACTGGTGCCGCGCGTGCTGGAAGCGCGTGGCCTGGATGTCACCCCGGCGATGATCAGCAAGCTGCGTTCGCTGGGAGATGGCGTTACCGCCGACGTGCTGGAAGTGATCCTGCGCGAGGAGGTTGCCCACGTCGCTGCAGGCACGCGCTGGTATCACTGGTATTGCGCGCGCGTTGGCGTTGAGCCGCGGCCGCGTTTCAAGGAACTGCTGGGTGAGTATGCCGGCGGCTACCTGCGCGGCCCGTTCAATCTGGAAGCACGGTTGCTGGCTGGTTTCGATGAAGAAGAACTGGACTACCTGGTTGAACAGGCCGGTTGAATGCCGGGCGTGGTAAAGCAGCCTGCTGCTGTAGCGGCGATGATTGCTTCCGCTGGCATTGAACGTGTCAACGATGAATGATTCCTGCAACTCGGGCCGAGTCTGATTGACGGCGGGATCGTCTGCATCCCACCATCGACGCGATCGATGAGGAGCGCGTTGTTC
Organism: Stenotrophomonas sp. STEN023; assembly: GCF_056760135.1. Taxonomy (NCBI): domain Bacteria; kingdom Pseudomonadati; phylum Pseudomonadota; class Gammaproteobacteria; order Lysobacterales; family Lysobacteraceae; genus Stenotrophomonas; species Stenotrophomonas sp. STEN023. Next base: position 8,170 of record NZ_JBRREF010000049.1, read on the forward strand.
CACATCTTTCACGAGTTGATGCAAGGGCATGCGCCATCATCGGATCGAGCAGCATGTCAGTGTGTTCTCGATCGGCAACGATGCAGTCAAGGAGAAAACAATGAAGCAGATTTTTACGCTGGCCGCGCTGGTAGTGGCATTGTCGGCATGCAACGGTTCCAAGCCTGCGGCTGATTCCAGTGCTACAGCACCGGCTCCGGTGGCGCCTGTCGCACCGGCTGAGGCAGTGACTGCCAAGGATGATTTCCCGGTCATCGTGCAGGCCTTTGGCAATGAGCCGTTCTGGAGTGTGCGCGCGGATGGCGGCAAGCTCGACTACAGCACCCCGGAAACCCAGGCCAGCCCACAGCATTTCGAAGGCAGCCGCACGCTGCAGGATGGCTTGCTGGTCGTGCTGGGCGGGGAGGGCAAGGACGCGTTCAAGCTGACCTTGCAGCGCGCCGAGTGCTCGGACGGCATGTCCGACCTGAAACACCCCTTCACCGCCGAATTCGTGCTGGGCAAGGACACCTTCAAGGGCTGCGCCCGCGATCCGTCGGTACCGGTGGAAGCCCCCTGATCCAAGCTTCTGCCCCAAATTTTGAATTTGTGGGAGCGGCGGCAGCCGCGAAACCATGAGAAAAAGAACCGCCAGACAGGTCTGCGAATGCAGCCACATCTGGCGGTTCTTTTTATGTCAGCTTCGCGGCTGACGCCGCTCCCACAAAACGCCTACAAATCCATGTGCCGGTTCAGCGGCCCAATGCTTCGAGCCGGTAGCCATCAGCGTCCACACGCAGCACCGAACCCTGCTCATACCAGTCACCCAACACGATGCGGGTGAAGCTGTGCTCGCCGGCGTTCACGGTGTGGACCGCTGGGCGGTGGGTGTGGCCGTGGATCATCGTGTCCACGCCATAGCGCTGGAAGGTGGCGACCACTTCAGCAGGTGCGACATCGGTGACGGTTTCAAACGTCGCCTTGTCGTCCTGCTTCATTTCCGATTGATGGGCCTGGCTGGCGGCACGGGCTTTCTGCGCGAAGGCGACACGTGCTTCCAGCGACTGCGACAGGAACTGGGCGATGAAGGCCGGGTTGCGGGTCTGTGCGCGGAAGGCCTGATAGGCGACATCATCGGTGCAGAGCAGGTCGCCATGCTGCAGCAGCACCGGCTTGCCGTACAGCTGGATAACCGAAGGATCCGGCAGGATGCGCATGCCGGCGCGGGTGGCGTAGTCGTTGCCGAGCAGGAAGTCACGGTTGCCACGGATGAAGTACACCGGCACACCGGCATCGCTGACTTCACGCAGGGCCAGCGCGACTGCATCGGCCGCGCTGGAAGGCGTGTCATCGCCGATCCATGCCTCGAACAAGTCGCCCAGGATGTACAGCGCCTCGGCCTGCCGCGCTTGCCCGCGCAGGAAGTCGAGGAACAGTTCGGTGATGGCTGGACGGCTCGGGTCCAGATGCAGATCGGAGATGAACAGCGTTGTCATGCCCGCATTGTAGAGCCTGATCAGCCTGCGAGCAGCGGCAACAACTGCAGCGAGCCCGCGCCCAGCAGGACCCCGATGACGGTGGCAGCCAGTACATCGCTGGGGTAATGCAGGCCCAGCACCACCCGCGACAGCGCTACGCCTAGGGTGAAGGGCAGCAGCAGCGGGGCCAGCCAGGGATAATAGGCCAGCGCCACCACGGTGAAGGACACGGCGTGCAGCGTATGCCCCGAAGGGAAGCTGTATTCATCCAGCGGCGCCACCCAGGCACGGATGCGCAGGTCGGCGGCAAATGGACGCGGGCGCCGGGTCCAGCGCTTGAGCAGCTTGTACAGGGTCAGCGCCAGCACCCCGGTGGCGGCCATATGCGCGGACGCCTGCAGGCCGTCCAGGCCGTCGGCGAGCACCAGTGCGCCCATCAACATGTACCAGAACACGCCGTCACCGAGTCGGCTCAGCACCGAGAACAGGCGGCGGATGCCGCGGCGACGGCCATAGCGGTTTGCCCGCCGGCACCAGCGTGCCTCGCGCGCGGCGATTCCTTCAGGCGGCAGCAATCGCATGGCAGCGTCTCCGCGAGGCCAGTTCGCTGAGCAGGGCTTCGAACTCGGCAACTACCTGTTCCGGATGCAGGCGCTGCATCGCGCGGCTGGCATTGGCGCCGAGGGTGCTGCGCATTTCGTCATCGTTGGCCAACTGTACGGCGGCGGCGATGAAGTTCTCATCGTTGTCCACTGCTACGCCGCTGTGGCCGCTGCGCAGGTGCTCGCGCGCGGCGCCGTAATTGAAGGCCACCGTCGCCACCCCGCTGGCCATGGCTTCCAGGGTGACGTTGCCGAAGGTCTCGCTGCGGCTGGCGAACAGGAACAGATCGCCGCTGGCGAAATGCCGCGCCAGCGCCTCGCCGCGCTGCACCCCGCAGAAGATGAAGTCCGGGTTCTGCTCGGCCAGCTTCTCGCGCATCGGACCATCGCCGACCCACACGAAACGCGCCTTCGGCCGCTGTTGCTGGATGCGACGGAAGGCCTTGATTGCCAGCCCCAGGTTCTTTTCTGCAGCAATGCGGCCAACATGGATTACCGCAAAGCCTTCGCCTTCGATACCCCAATCAGCACGCAAGGCATCGTCGCGTTTGTTGGGGTCGAACTGACTGCCATCAACGGCGCGCGCCAGCAGCCGCGCTTTTGAAAAGCCATTGTCCTGAAGGAACTGTTGCAACTCGCGGGTGGGCACCAAGGTGGCTTCTGCCTGATTGTGGAAACGGCGCATCCAGCGCAATGCGGTGGCTTGCAGCCACGCCGCGCCGTAGTCGGGCAGGTATTCATCAAAGCGCGTATGCAGCCCCGAGGCGACCGGAATGCCCAGTCGTCGCGCGGTGCGCATTGCCGACCAACCCAACGGGCCTTCCGTGGCCACGTAGATTGCATCCGGGCGTTGTTGTTGCCACTGCCGCGCAAGCTGCAATGGGGCAGGGAGGCCGAAGCGCAGGCCGGGATAGCGCGGCAGGCCGGCACCGCGTACCAGCAGCTCGTGGGCGGCAGCCGTGCTGTCCTGCTGCTGGCGTGGGCGCACCACATCGACGTCGTGGCCGCGCCTGCGCAGGCCGTGTTCCAGCCCCTGCACGGTCAAGGCAACGCCATTGACCTCCGGTGGATAGGTCTCGGTGACGATCGCAAAGCGCATGGCTGGCTCCCGGTTTTTGGCGAGGATGCGCGTAGCCGATGAAGCGCCTGTTACGGTGATCTGACTGCTTTATGACGGTCAAGAACGAACAACCACGGCCCCTTTGGGGGCCGTGGTTGCAATTGCATTGCGCGCTACAACGCGGGGATCAGAAACGCTGCTGGTACTTCATGTAGACGAAGCGACCGATGTCGTAGCCGCCGTAATACGAGAACGCCGAGTTGGGCTTGCTGTACATCAGCGGGCCGTACTTCTCGAAGACATTGTTGGCACCCAGCGCAACGGTCGCGTTCCACGGCAGGGCGTAGCGAACCTGTATGTCGTGGAAGGTCACCGAGCCACGGTCGTTGTAATTGCGCGAGCCCTTGTACCAAGGCGCATACACGCCGGGGGCGGAACATTCTTCCGGATACAGCGAGATGTTCGGGCACTGTTCCTTGACGCCCGAGTAATAGCGCGCCGTCCAGCTTGCGCCGAAGTTGCCACGTTCCCAGCCCAGGTTCAGGTTTGAGCGGATGCGGAAACCACTGCCAATGCCATTGCTCGTGGTTGGAACGATTGCGCTGTCGTTGGTCGAGCGATAGATGTTTTCGCTTACATACGTGGTTGCCCAGCTACCGTTGAACTTGCCGTAGTTGGTATCCAGGCGGTAACTCATATCCAGATCGTAGCCTTCGGTCTGCATGAAGCCTGCATTGCGGTTACCGAAATGCAGGGTGCTGACGATGCCGGTTACCGGATCGCGGGTGAAGCGGCTGCAGCGCGCCTCGATGCCCTGCTCATAGCAGTCGATCAGGATCTGATTTGGACTATCCGAGACAATGGTGTTGTCGATGCGGATCTTCCACCAGTCCAGCGAGACGTTGAAGTTGCTGATGAAGCTGGGGCTCCATACCAGGCCCAGGGTCTTGCTTACCGAGGTCTCCGGGGTGAGCGATGGGTTGGAGCCGCCGACAAACGGCACCGGCGATGCATCAATCGCGGTGGTTACCGGGGTCATGCCCTGCCTGAGCTGGCGGAAGGTGTTGGCATTGGCGATGTCACGCGCACAGCGTGCACGTACCTCGGCACTGCTCTTGGAAGCGCCGAATACGGTGTCGCAGGGATCGCTGAACTGTGCAAACGTTTCCGAGCCGCCGCCGTACAGATCATTGATGGTCGGCGCACGGAAGCCTTCTGCCCAGGTGCCGCGTACCAGCAGCTGCTCAAACGGTTTCCACTTGAAGCCGAATTTGCTGTTGAGCGTGTTGCCGAAGGTGTCGTAGTCGGAGTAGCGTGTGGCCGCATTGAAGCTCAACTCGCGCGCGCCTGGCAGATTGGCCAGCAGCGGCATGTTGAGCTCCAGATAGGCTTCTTCGACTTTGTAGTCGCCACCGGTTGGTCCGGAAGCCAGATTGGTGGTGGCACCGGTCTGCGCCAGCGGATCGGGAATGTATTCGCCGGTTTCCTTGCGGCTTTCGATACCGAATGCAAAGCCAAGATCGCCAGCAGGCAGGGTAACGATGCTGCCGCCGATGTTGGCGAAGAAGTTCTTGCTGCTGGTCTTGCCCTTGGTGTGCTCGGCCGGGAACAGCCAGTCCAGCAGCGTGGCATTGCCGGTCAGGCCATTCGGATCAAGCGTGCCGTATGCCACCAGTGGATTCCATGGGCTGCAGTTTGCGATCACAGCACCCGGCTTGCCGCATTGAACCAGGCCGGTGGCAGCGTCGTAGAACGAAGGTCCGGTTGCAGCGGCAACGCGGCCCTTGTGCAGGTTGCCGGTAGCTACCGTGTCCAGTTCATTGCGGTTGTACTGATAGCCTACTTCCCAGTCGAAGTAGCGTTCGCCGATGTCGAAGGAGCCATCGAACGCGGCGACACCGCGGTAGGTCTTCAGCTCGCTGTCGGTGATGCGTGGCACTTCCCATGCACGGCGGTTCCATGCGACTGCGGTTGGATTGGCGTAACCATGCTGGTTGCCGAACGGATTGAAATAACTCTCGATCGACATCGGGCCAACGCCGGCGGTGCTGGACTGCAATGGATAACCGGCGATCTGGCGCCTGGAGCGTCGCTGGTTGTAGCCCAGCTCCGTCTTGAAGTTGATGTTGTCGGAAATCTTGATGCGGCCATCGAAATACACCGAATCACGCTTTATCGGGTAACTCACATGCATCTGTTCGTTGGCATTGCTGACATCGCCAGTGAAGGCACTGGTATCGGTCAGGTGATAGTTGGCCGGATTGGTCGGGTCACTGCCACGGTCCAATGAGTAGTTGCAGCCGGATTTGCTGTCGGTGCAGCCGGGGCCGCCCTTCAACCCGGTGATCTGCCCCCATTGGCTGATGGTCGTCCAGTTGCTGGCATCCGCCGGGTGGCGGTCACTGATACCGTAGGCGCTGAACCAGCGGTCCTTTGCCCATACTTCCTTTTCTTCGCTGTGCTCGGCGGAGAAGGTCAGCGAGATGCGCTCGTTGTTCCAGCCGGTGACGACATCGAAGCGGTCGCGGGCGCCGTCACCCTGGCCATATTGGCCGTGGTAGGCATTGACCGTGGTGCCGCTGACATTGTTGCGGGTGATGATGTTGACCACACCGGCCATGGCATCGGAGCCATAGATTGCAGAGGCGCCGTCCTTCAGCACTTCGATGCGCTCCACTGCCGAGACCGGCAGGCTGGAGACATCCTGGTAGCCGGAGGTGCTGATGCCCAGGCGTTTGCCATTGACCAGCACCAACGTGCGCTGGGTGCCCAGGTTGCGCATGTCGATATAGGTGCCGCCGGCGTTCTCACCAGCAGTCAGTGCGTTGGCGCGGCTGATGGTCGGGCTGCCCATCGCAGTGACGTTCTGCAGGATATCGGCGACCGAGCTGAAGCCTTGCTGCTCGATGTCGGTGCGGCTGATCGCGAACACCGGCTGTGCGGTTTCAACATCCACTTGGCGGATGCGCGAGCCGGTGATCTCGATGCGATCAAGCGTGGTGGGTTGGCTGTCCTGCGCGAGCGCAGGTGCGGCGATAACGCTGAGGCTGCTGGATACAAGGGCACAGCGAATCGCCTGCCCCAGAATGCTGGAACGTGAATGCATTACGGCTCTCTCTCTTTGCGCTGACAACGGTCATAAGAGGAGAGTTGCGGTGCCAGGCAGCCGAGCGCTCTCCCCTGATTCCACCGGATACGAAGGTGGTGCTGGGAGGTTAGCCGTTTGAATCCGCGAATTAAGCGCTAAGTTGTTGAGATTTATCTGAAAATTGACTGGCAGTTTGCCGCGGGAGTGGCTCGTCGCGGCTGTTCTGCAGGCCTGTGACTCAGGCCACGAACGGCCGGAAGCTGATCCCCAGGCCGGTCATGCCTTCGGCTTCGCCAACCAGGTCGGCGCGCAGCAGCGGCCGCGCGTCGATGTAGTCCTTGGCCAGGATCAATGACAAGGTATTGCCGTCGACCGACAACTCCAGGGTCGGGATCGGGTCGGACTCGTGTGCGCGATGCAGCAGCACCGCCAGACGCAATATTGCCGCCGTGCGTTTGGCCGGCAGCAACAGGCGCTCGGGCAGGGCCTCAAAAGCGCTCTTGGGAATGCCGCGACGATGGGTGCGGATCAGTGCCGCCAGCATCTGCTGCTCCTGGCGTGAGAAGCCGGCGATGTCCGAGTGCTCGATCACGTAACTGCCGTGGGTGTGATAACCGCTGTGTGCGATCATCAAACCCAGCTCGTGCAGGCGTGCGGCCCAGCCGAGCATGCGGGCATCGTCGACGTCGAGCTTCCAGGCGTCGGATACCTGTTCGAACAGCCGCTGCGCGGTGGCTTCCACCCGCTGCGCCTGGGCTTCGTCGATGGCGTAGCGCTGGGTCAGCGCGGCCACCGATTCGTCGCGCGGATCGTTGTCGTTGGCGCGGCCCATGATGTCGTAGAGGATGCCTTCGCGCATCGCGGCCTTGCTGACCAGCAGCTTCTGCAGGCCCAGCGCCTGGAACGCGGCTTCCAGCACCAGCACGCCGCCGGCGATGATCGGGCGGCGCTCGTTGGACAGCGTCGGCAGCTCGATCTCGTTGATGTTCTTGGCGCGCAGCAGTTCCTCGCGCAACTGCGGCAGCGCTTCGGCGGTGATCGCGCCCTTGCTCAGCTTCATCGCCGCGCAGATCTCGCTGATCGCCTTGTGGGTGCCGGACGAGCCCAGTGCTTCCTGCCAGCCCAATGCCTTGTACTTGTTGGCGAAAGGCTGGAACTCGGCGCCGATCTCGGTGAGTGCGTCCTTCCAGCGCTTCTTGCTCAGCTTGCCGCCGGGAAAAAAGCGCCTGGTGCTGGCGATGCAGCCGGCCTGCAGGCTTTCGCGCTCCAGCGTCTGCATGCCCTGGCCGATGATGAACTCGGTGGAGCCGCCGCCGATGTCAATCACCAACCGGTGCTGGTCGGGCTTGGGCGGTTGTGCATGGGCGACGCCGAGGTAGATCAGGCGCGCCTCTTCGCGGCCGCTGACCACTTCGATGGCGTGGCCGAGCGCGGTTTCGGCCGGCATCAGGAACGACAACGGCGAGCGCAGCTGGCGCACGGTATTGGTGGCCAGCGCTCGCACGCGGTAGGGCGGGATGTTGCGGATGCGCTGGCCGAAGCGGGCCAGGCATTCCAGCGCGCGCTGGCGGGCTTCGGGCGACAGGCCGCCCTTGCCATCCAGGCCGTCGGCCATGCGTACGGTTTCGCGCAGGCGGTCCACCACCCGCAGCTGCCCGAGCAGGTAGCGCGCGATGACCATATGGAAACTGTTGGAGCCCAGATCGATGGCGGCCAGCAGGTCGCCGTCCTGCAGGGGCGGTGGGGTCAAGGAAGACTGGGGCATGGCGGAATGGTAGCGGATGAAGTAACCAGGGACATAGATGCGGGATCCGGGAACCAGTGGCGGCGCGCTCTGCGACGGGTACGCCAGACGCTAACGGCCGCCCACGTAGGAACCAGTGAAAGCGGGCGGATGCTCGCTGTTGCACTGCATGTTCCAGTCCACTTGCTCCCGGTGGCTGCTGCTTACAGCCCTTCCATCAATGCCTGTTGCGCCGAATGCGGAGGCTGGCCGGGTGCGGGTTCGCATTTGAGGTAGCGGCCGTCTTCCTGCAGGTCCCAGGCGTTGAGGTTGTCGTCCAGGTAGTTCTGCAGCACCTCGCGGTAGATGCGCCGGGACAGATCGGTATCCAGGATCGGGAAGCAGGTTTCCACACGGCGCAGCAGGTTGCGCTCCAGCCAGTCGGCGCTGGCGCAGTACAGCTCGGGTGCGCCGTTGTTGCCGAACCAGTAAACGCGGCTGTGCTCGAGGAAGCGGCCGACGATCGAGCGCACGCGGATGTTGTCAGATACGCCTTCCACGCCCGGGCGCAGGGTGCAGGCGCCGCGCACGATCAGGTCGATCTGCACGCCGGCCTGCGAGGCGGCGTACAGGGCGCGGATCACCTGCGCCTCGTTGAGGGCGTTCATCTTGGCGATGATGCGTGCCGGCTTGCCGTCCAGGGCAAGCCTGGTCTCGCGCTCGATGCGCTTGATCAGCCCGGCATGCAGGGTGAACGGTGATTGCAGCAGGCACTTGAGCTTCATCTTCGGGGCCAGCCCGGAGAGCTGTTGGAACAGCAGGTGCACATCGTTGCCGATGTCCGGATCGGCGGTGATCAGGCTCAGGTCGGTATACGCGCGGGCGGTGCCGCTGTGGTAGTTGCCGGTGCCCAGATGCACGTAGCGGCGCAGCTTGCGGCCTTCGCGGCGCACGATCAGCAGCATCTTGGCGTGGGTCTTGTAGCCGACCACGCCGTAGACGACCTGCACGCCAGCGTCCTGCAGGCGATCGGCCAAACCCAGGTTGGCCTCTTCATCGAAGCGCGCGCGCAGCTCGACCACGACGGTGACGTCCTTGCCGTTGCGTGCGGCCAGGATCAAGGCTTCGACAATGCCGGAGTCCTTGCCGGTGCGGTACAGCGTCTGCTTGATCGCCAGCACATTGGGATCGACCGCGGCTTCGCGGATCAGTTCCAGCACGGTGCTGAAGGAATCAAACGGATGGTGCAGCAGCACGTCGCCCTGCGCGGCGGTTTCGAAGATGCCTTCCGGCGACTTGAACACGCGCGGGGTCATCGGCGGGTACTTCAGGTCCGCGCGCTGTAGCAGGTCATACACCTGGATGACGCGGTTGAGGTTGACCGGGCCATCGATGCGGTAGGCCGCGTTTTCGGACAGGCCGAAATTCTGCAGCAGGGTCTGCATGATGGGCTTGGGGCAGTCGTGGGCGATCTCCAGCCGCACCGCCGGGCGATAGCCGCGGTCGACCAGCTCATCGCGCAGCGCCAGCGCCAGGTTCTCCACTTCTTCCTCGTCGACCACCAGCTCGGAGTTGCGGGTGACGCGGAACTGGTAGGCGCCCTGCACATCCATGCCCGGGAACAGCTCATCGACGAAGGCCGACAGCACCGCCGACAGCAGCACGAAGTTCTGCGGGCCGCCCAGCGATTCGGGCAGCTGGATGATGCGCGGCAGCGAACGCGGTGCACGCACCAGCGCCAGGTGGCCGGCGCGGCCGAAGGCGTCGGTACCCTTCAGCACGACGACGATGTTCAGCGACTTGTTGAGGATCTTCGGGAACGGGTGCGACGGGTCCAGGCCGAGCGGCGACAGCACCGGCATGATCTCGTTGCGGAAGTAGGCGCGCAGCCAACGGCGCTGGCGCGGGGTCCAGGTCTTGTTGGCGAGGATGCCGACGCCGGCCTCGCCCAGCGCCGGGCGCAGTACCTGGTTCCAGCAGCGGTACTGCTGGTCCACCAGTTCGGCGGCGCGGTCGTGGATGGCGTTGAGGATGGCTTGCGGACTCATGCCGTCCGGGGCCGGCGGCAGGCCGAATTCCTGCGCATGGCGCACCGCGGCGGCTCGGATTTCGAAGAACTCATCCAGGTTGGTGCAGGAAATGCACAGGAAGCGCAGCCGCTCCAGCAGCGGTACCTGCTCATCCATCGCCTGTGCCAGCACGCGGAAATTGAAATCCAGCTGTGACAGTTCCCGGTTGATGTACAAGGCCGGATCACGCAGGGGATCGGTGCCGACGACGGGAGTGGCGGGGGGCGGAGGAGGGGTCATGCCGGAAAGTCTTCCATGGACAAAGGCGAGGGGGATGCATTGCGCGGGCGTACATGCTCGGCGTCGAAGTGGCAGGCAAAGGTGCTGCCCTGGCCGACTTCGCTGCGGATTTCCAGGCGTGCCTGGTGCAGGCCAAGAATGTGTTTGACGATGGACAGGCCCAAACCGGTGCCGCCGCTTTCGCGCGAACGGCTGCTGGAGACGCGGTAGAAGCGTTCGGTCAAGCGCGGCAGGTGATTGGCGGGGATGCCATAGCCGGTGTCGGTGACCGCCAGTACCGCGCCATTGCCTTCACGGCTGAAGGTCAGGCTGATGCGGCCGCCTGCCGGCGTGTACCGCACGGCATTGGTCAGCAGGTTGGAGAAGGCGCTGTGCAGTTCCTTGTTGGAGCCTGCCAGGTCCACCCCGGCCTGGTCTTCGACGGTGATGGTATGGCGGCCCTGGCTGTGTGCCTCGGCCTCACGCCGCAACGAAGCCAGCATCGAGGTCATGCTCACCGTTTCCAGTTCGGCGTGCTGTTGAGACTCCAGCCGCGACAGGGTCAGCAGGTCTTCGACCAGCTGTGCCATGCGCTGCGATTGCTTGCGCATCTCCGACAGCATTGGACCGGTATCGGGGAAATCTTCCGGGTCCATCATGTCCAGATAGCCGTGTACCACCGTCAGCGGCGTGCGCAGCTCGTGCGAGACATTGGCGACGAAGTCGCGGCGCACCTGTTCCAGGTGCAGCAGCTTGGTCACATCACGCGCGACCAGCAGCCAATGGTGATCCGAGTACGGGATCAAACGCATATGCAGGCGGATGGCTGGATCAACCGGCGAATTGGCATCCAGGATGGGCTCTGCGTTACGGCCACCGGCCAGCCAATGGGCAAGCGGCAGCGGCTGCAGGCGCGGCACCAGTGCAGCTTCCATGTCGGCGGGGTGCTGCAGGCCGAGCAGGGCGGTGGCAGCCTCGTTGAACCATTGCACGCGCTGGGTATTGCGGTCTACCACCACCACTGCATCGGGCAGCGCGGCAGCGGCGGCGCGGTAGCTGCGCAGCATCTCGACCAGGCGGCGCTTGCGCGCGCGCATCTCCTGTTGGTTGCGGGACAGCAGACGATCCAGTTCGTTCCAGACACCAACGCCTTGCGGCGAGTCCCAGCGCTGGCGTGCGGTCAGCCGCAGCAACAACTGGCGCAGCCGCCAGTAATGCCAGGTCAGGATCGCCATGGCGGTGATCGCCACGCTCAGGGCGGGATGGCCCAACAATGCACCCAGCCCCCATGCCAGCAACAGCAACGCGGCCACGGTGGCCAGCGTCTTCAACCAGGCAGATCGGAATTGGCGGGGCATCGCACTCTCGGTGTTGCTGGATGGATCCGTCGGGGCTACGGAGGGGTGTTGCGGTTATGGCATTGCCTGCGGCCATGCGGCCGCAGTGATTCAGGTGGCTGCGGAGAAGCGGTAGCCGGCGCCGCGCACGGTCTGCACCATGTTCTCGGCGCCGAATGGTTCCAGCGTCTTGCGCAGGCGGCGGATGTGCACGTCGATGGTGCGTTCCTCGACATAGACGCTGCCACCCCAGACATGATCCAGCAACTGCGAGCGGGTATAGACGCGCTCCGGGTGGGTCATGAAGAAGTGCAGCAGGCGGTATTCGGTGGGGCCGATAGGCACTGGCACGTCGCCGGCAAACACGCGGTGCGCAGCGCCATCGATGCGGATGTTGCCAACGCCGACGCTGCCGTCCTCGTCATCGTCGCGGGTGCGGCGCATCACCGCACGGATGCGCGCCAGCAGTTCGCGCGCCGAGAACGGCTTGACCACATAGTCGTCTACGCCTGCTTCCAGGCCGCCGACGCGGTCATTCTCTTCACCGCGAGCGGTGAGCATGATGATCGGCACGTCGCGGGTGAGGACTTCCTTGCGCCAGCGGCGAGCCAGTTCCAGGCCGCTGGTGCCGGGCAACATCCAATCCAGCAGGATCATGTCCGGTACCCGGTCGGCAATGGCGGTCTGCGCTTCGAGTGCGTCGCCGGCATGGACCGGGTCGTACTCACCCTTGCGCAGGGCGAAGGCGACCATGTCACGGATCGCGGGTTCGTCATCGACAATCAGGATACGTTTCTGCACGTGGCGCCTACCGGAATGCCCATCAATAAGGGATGTGCTCAGTAGACTACGGTTTGATGACGGGTTTGTGACATGGACGGGCGCTAAACCCGGCAATTTGTCGGTAGCAGGTTCACTTTCGTGACATTTCCGGGTCGTGGACGCCGAGCCGGCGCATTTCCAGCACGGTTGGCATGATGGATTCGATACGCGCATCCACCCGTGAGCGGCTTACGTAATCCAGCCCGGGCTGCTTGAGCAGGGCCTGGAACTGGATCAAGGCCTGCTCGGGCCGGCCATTCAAATAGGCGGCTTCGGCATAGGCCTCACTGGCGCGGGTGCTGTCGCCGGCCAGTTCGCTGGCACGGGCAAAGGTGGCCTGGAACACTGGGTCGTCGCTGGAACGGGCCAGCAGCGGTCGCAGCATGGCCTGTGCGCGCTGGCCGGCAGCGACGCCGCCCTGTTCATTGAGGATGCGTGCATAGGTCAATGCGACGGGCCGACTCTGCGGCAGGCGCTTGAGCAGGGTGTCGAAGCGCTTGTTGGCGTCTTCGTGGCGACCGCTGCGCGATTCGGCCTCGCCCAGGGCCAGGTTCACCCACAGGTTGCCCGGGTACTCCTGCAACAGCTGCTGCAGTTCGGGCAAGGCCTGGGTAACGCCACTGGCCCCGCCATCACGCAGGCGGGCGATGGCCACACCGTAGCGCTGCGGGTCGGTCAGGCCGTCTTTCTGGCTGCGTTTGAGACCTTCATACTCGCGCACCAGTTCTGATGGGGTTGTCGCGCTGAGCACGCGCAGGCGCTCGCGGGCCCAATCAAACTGGCCAGTCGGGCCGCGTGGCAGGCTGCTGCCGGGCAGTGACAGTTGCAGGCCGGCCGGCAACAGCGGATTACCGCCGCTCAGCGGGCTGCTGCTGGTGTCCGGTGCGGATGGGTCCACGCGCTCCTGCAGCACCCCGGTCGGGGTCTGCGTGGTCAGCAGCACCGTGTCCTTCTTCATCTGCTCGGCGCGGGCCTTGGCCTCGCTGATGCGGGTGATGTTGACCGGGTGGGTGCGCAGGAAGTCCGGCGTCGAGTAGCCGCCCTCGTTGCCACGCATCGCCGCCGACATGCGCTCGAAGAAGCCGGCCATCGCGTCCACGTCATAGCCGCTGCGGGCCAGGGTACGGATGCCCAGGCGGTCGGCCTCGGATTCGTTGGAGCGGGTGAAGTTGATCTGGCGCTGCTGCATCAGCCCCATGCCGGAGGTGATCGCGGCCATGGTGGCGTCGCCTGAGGAATTGCCGCCGGCCTGCTGGGCGGCGATCACCGCTGCCAGCATGCCAAGCAGAATAGGGATCTGGTCGCGCTGTGCACGCTCCACCCCGCGCAGCACGTGCTGCTGGGTGACGTGCGAGATTTCGTGCGACAGCACCGCCGCCACCTCGTCCTCGCGCTCGGCGGTCAGGACCAGGCCGGCGTTCATGCCGATGTAGCCGCCCAATGTGGCAAACGCATTGATCTGGCGGTCCTTCATCATGAAGAACGTGTATTTCTGCTGCGGTTGCGCGCTGTTGGAGCCGAGCCGGGTGCCCATGGTGCTGAGCCAGTCGTCGACCAGCGGGTCGTCCAGCAGGTAGCCGTAGTTGCGCAGCTCGCGCAGCATCATGCCGCCGTACTCCGCCTGCCGCGCCGGGGTCAGCAGCTCGCCGGCCGACGAGCCGATGTCGGGCAGCTTGCTGTCGTCGGCACGGGACAGCGGGGTGGCCAGGGCCAGGGTAATGGCGGTGGCAAGCAGCAGGTTGCGCAAGCGGTGACTCCGGGTAGTGGCAGGGCGGAGGATGACGGGGAAGCGGGGCGTCGGTGTGAAGCGCAGGTTAACCCGCTGTGTTCTGCCGGTGGCATCGAAAAACCGCGCGGCCGGTACCATATACAGACAATGTTTCCACTCAGGAGTTTCGTTGTGACAACTTCAACCAGCGCCGGTGCACCGGAGATCACCATCTACTCCACCGCCGTGTGCCCGTATTGCGTAGCAGCCAAGAATTTCCTGAAGAGCAAGAATCAGTCCTGGACCGAGGTCCGGATCGACCTGGATTCGGCCGAGCGCGAGAAGATGATGGCGCTGACCAAGCGCACCAGCGTGCCGCAGATCTTCGTCGGCGACGTTCATGTGGGCGGCTACGACGACATGATGGCGCTGCACCGCGCCGGCAAGCTGGAGCCGTTGCTGGCCGGGCAGGGCGCATGAGCGCCGGGACCGAGAAGGACCGCCTGGCCGAATTCACCGAATTCCGCCAGCGCATGAACCAGCGCATCCTGGCCGAGCCGAACCAGGTGGTGCGGCGCTTCTTCGCGCTCGACACCCAGACCTACCAGGCCGGCGCGCTGGACGTGAAGACCAAGGAGCTGCTGGGTCTGGTCGCCTCGATGGTGCTGCGCTGCGATGACTGCATCAGCTACCACGTGGCCCAGTGCAAGGAGGCCGGGGTCAGCCGCGAGGAGTTCTTCGAGACCTTCTCGGTCGGCCTGGTGGTGGGTGGCTCGATCGTCATCCCGCACCTGCGGCGGGCGGTGGATTTCCTCGACCAGCTCGAGAACGGCGCTGCCGAGGCCCCGGCCGGGCACGAGCACAGCTGAACCCCAGACCATGGTCCAGTTGGGGCTGGCGCGGCTGATCAGGCATAATTGACAGTTGAAACCTTTTCAATCGCGCCGGGTTCCGGGCAGCCGGATGGCGCATTCCTCCTCCCTGTTCGGAATACCTAGAAATGACGCAGACAATCACCGTCATCCGTGGCGATGGCATCGGCCCGGAAATCATGGACGCCACCCTGTTCGTGCTGGACAAGCTGGGCGCTGGCCTGAGCTATGAGTTCGCCGACGCTGGCCTGGCCGCGCTGGAAAAGCACGGTGAGCTGATCCCGGCTTCCACCCTGGAATCGATCAAGAAGAACAAGGTCGCCCTGAAGAGCCCGCTGACCACGCCGGTCGGTGGCGGTTTCAGCTCGATCAACGTTGCCCTGCGTCGCCAGTTCGACCTGTACGCCAACGTGCGCCCGGCCATCTCGTTCCCGAACACCAAGTCGCGCTACGAGAACATCAACATGATCACGGTGCGTGAGAACACCGAAGGCGCCTACCTGGCCGAAGGCCAGGAAGTGTCGGCCGACGGCGAGACCGCGTTCTCCGGCACCCGCATCACCCGCAAGGGCTCCGAGCGCATCGTGCGTTACGCCTTCGAGCTGGCCAAGAGCACCGGCCGCAAGAAGGTCACCGCCGTGCACAAGGCCAACATCATCAAGTCGACCTCGGGCCTGTTCCTGGACGTGGCGCGCGAAGTCGCCGCCAAGTACCCGGAAATCGAGTTCCAGGAAATGATCGTCGACAACGCCTGCATGCAGCTGGTGATGCGTCCGGAGCAGTTCGACATCATCGTCACCACCAACCTGTTCGGCGACATCATCTCCGACCTGTGTGCTGGTCTGGTCGGCGGCCTGGGCCTGGCGCCGGGTGCCAACATCGGCGTTGACGCGGCCATCTTCGAAGCCGTGCACGGCACCGCACCGGACATCGCCGGTCAGGGCAAGGCCAACCCGGTCGCGCTGCTGCTGGGCGCTGCACAGATGCTGGACCACGTCGGCCAGCCGGAAAACGCCGAGCGCCTGCGCAAGGCCATCGTCGCCACGATGGAAGCCAAGGATTCGCTGACCGGCGACCTCGGCGGCAGCGGCACCACCATGGGCTTTGCCCAGGCGATTGCCAGCCGTCTGTAAGCGACCGGCCAACACGCCAGTCCACAGCGGGGCGCCTTCGGGCGCCCCGTTGCGTTTGTGGTGGCGGACTGGCGATCTGTGTGAAATACGCACAGATGATGTGCGCCTCCATGGCTGGTTGGTGCGTCATATGCACGGCATTCTGCGCCCACTTTCCCACTACGCAGGAGTTCCGCCATGAACCTCACCGTCTTCGGACTGGCCAGCCTGATCGGCATGGTTGCCACCACCTCGTCCCCGGCCGCCAGCCCGGCCCACCCGACCATCCGTCATATGGCTGGCGCAGCGGCCGTCACTTCGCTGGAGGCGGCCAAGACCGCCGTGCTGGTAATCGATTTCCAGAACGAGTACTTCGATGCCAGCGCCGCACCGGGCTTTGCCGGTGGTCGCATGGTCATTCCCGATGGTGTTGCCGCCCTGCAGCAGACGCGACGGATTATCGATTTTGCCGATGCCAACGGTATCCGCGTCATTCATGTGCAGCATGTCTTGCCGGCCGGTGCGCCGTTGTTCGCGCAGGGCAGCACCAATGCTGCTTTCCATCGCGACATGCAGCCGCGCGCTGGTGAGGCCGTGATCCAGAAGGACAATGTAAGCGTGTTCGCTGGTGCCTCGGCGGCGGTGCTCGACAAGGTGCTCAAGGACGCCGGCATCGACACCCTGATCATCGCCGGCCTGCAGACCCATGCCTGCGTTGCCGGTGCAGCGCGTGATGCTGCCGCTGCGCCGCGCGGTTACCGGGTGATCGTGTCATCCGATGCCAGTGCCAGCCGTGACCTCGACCTTGCCGGCGGCAAGCGCATTGGGCATCAGGCCTTGCATGCCGCGTCGCTGGCGCAGATTGAAGACACGTTCGGCGATGTCCTGGCGACCGGTGCAATCCTGGCCTTGCCGGTGCGCAAGTCAGGCGACGGTGCTTGATAAGCTGGGCGGGCCCGCACCTGGCGGGCTCGCCTCCCTGGGGTTGCCTGCCGATGGATCACTTCGCCTGCCTGCGCGCGCTGCGCGCCATAGTCGAAGCTGGTAGTTTCACCGCGGCCGCCGAGCGCCTGGATACCACCCATTCGGCCATGTCGCGGCAACTGCGCCAATTGGAGGAGCACCTGCAGGTTCGCCTGCTTGACCGTAACAGCCGGCGCCTCTCACTGACCGAGGCCGGTCGTGATTACTACAGTGATGCGGTGGCACTGCTGGAGCGGTTGGAGCAGGCGGGTGATCGCGTCCGCGCGGGGCAGGCAACGCCCAGTGGATGTCTGCGGATCAGTGTCCCGCAGGTGGTCGCGAGCCAGGAGCTGCCGCATTGGTTACCTGGCTTCCTGGCCCGCTATCCGCAGGTGTCGATGGATCTTTCCGCTGACGACAACCTGGTTGATGTGGTCGGCGCAGGCTTCGATCTGGCGCTGCGCATCGCGCCGAGCTTGCCGGACAGTCAGCTGGTTGCGCGGGAGCTGGCGCGTTGCCCACGCATCCTGGTGGCCGCACCGTCCTACCTGGCAGCGAGAGGCTTGCCCCGGCAGGTGGCTGACCTGGGCGATCACACGCTATTGGCCTTCAGTCCGGCCGGGGCTGCGACACCGTGGCGGTTGCAGGGGCCACGCGGGGCCAGTGTCAGTGTCGAGGTTGGTCAGCGGCTACGCGTGCAGGCCACCCCGGCGCTGCATGCGGCCACCTTGGCCGGCATGGGGATCAGTCTGTTCACTGCATTGACCGTGCGCGAAGACCTGCGCAGTGGTCGCCTGATCCGGGTGTTGCCGACATGGAATGCTGGGCAGCGCAGCTACTTCGCGCTCTATCCGCATGCGCGTGCTCTCGCGCCGAAGGTGCGCGCGCTGGTGGATCATCTGGCGGCACACTACGCAGGGCAGGCCGGGGCGGTCGGCTAGCGGTGCTTGTTACCCGTCCCTCACGCAGCGCAGAAGGACTGTAGTGGGGGGGGGGGGGCGGGCCCGGGGGGGTTTTGTTTGGGGTGTTCGACGCAGAGACGGGGCAACCCCAAAAACCCCACGCGCCCCCAGCCGCCCGCCCCCCCCCCTCCCATCGGGGCTTTGAGTCCCTCCCGGGCGGGGGGGGGGTTTTTTTCCAATCCACCCGCCCCCCTCGCGGGCCCCACCACAAACCAGCGACGGGCGCCAAAGGCGCCCTTCGCAAACAGCCTGCAGCAAACTCAGTTACGCGACTGCAGCTTCGACAGCAGGCGCAGGAACTCGATGTACAGCCACACCAGGGTGACCATCAGCCCGAACGCGCCGTACCACTCCATGTACTTCGGTGCACCGGCTTCAACGCCGCTTTCGATGAAATCGAAATCCAGCACCAGATTCAACGCTGCAATCACCACCACGAACAGGCTGAAACCGATGCCGATCAGGCCGGACTCATGGATGAAGGGGATGTTGATGTTGAACAGGCCCAGCACGATGGTTGCCAGGTACACCAGGGCGATGCCGCCGGTGGCGGCGACCACACCCAGCTTGAAGTTCTCGGTGGCCTTGATCAGGCCGCTGCGGTAGGCGAACAGCAGTGCGAACAGAGTGCCGAAGGTGAGGATCACCGCCTGGAACACAATGCCGTTGAAGCGCGCTTCGTAGATGGCCGAAATCGAACCCAGGAACAGGCCTTCCGCCAATGCATACAGCGGGGCGCTGACCGGTGCCCAGGTCTTCTTGAAGATGGTCACCAGTGACAGGATGAAGCCGACGATCAGGCCGCCCCACATGTAGAGCTTGGCCGCAGGCAGCAGCTCACCGCTGTCGCTGATGGTGCCGTTCCAGGCAAACGCTGCGGTCAGTGCGGCCAGCAGCAACAGGATGCCGGTCTTGTTGACGGTGCCGTTGATGCTCATCGCATCGGCGCCGCGTGACACCACGCTGCCGCTGCCAAGGTCGAGGAAGGTGGATTCGGAAAGGGCAGGGTTGCCGCTGCGCATGCAATGCTCCGTTGCTATGAAGTGGGCGGGAATCGAACACCAGCATACCCAATTCAAACAAAGTGAAATTTACCGTTGACAGACAGGCGCGTTCTTCCCACAATAGCCGACCTTTCCGGGGCATCGGAAGGATTCACCGCCGGGGTATAGCGCAGTCTGGTAGCGCGCCTGCTTTGGGAGCAGGATGTCGGGGGTTCGAATCCCTCTACCCCGACCATCCAACGCACCAAGCGCGTGTTGGAGTGCGACAATCCGGTCAGAGCGCCCGTAGCTCAACTGGATAGAGCACCGGCCTTCTAAGCCGGCGGTTACAGGTTCGATTCCTGTCGGGCGCACCATCGGGTGCAAGCGGTAGGTAGCAAGGTTTCAGTGGTGGCTGTAGCTCAGTTGGTTAGAGTACCGGATTGTGATTCCGGTGGTCGGGGGTTCGAATCCCCTCAGCCACCCCACTGTTTCAAAGCATCGGAGTAACATCCGGGCTTGCAATAAAGGTCAGGTTGCGGCATCATTCGCCTCCTGATTTTCAGGGCTGTTAGCTCAGTTGGTAGAGCAGTTGACTCTTAATCAATAGGTCCAAGGTTCGAATCCTTGACAGCCCACCAAATCAAGAAAGCCGTTGGAGCGATCCAGCGGCTTTCTCTTTTTATGTAAGCCCAGTGTTTTGGGCGGGTGCGGAAAACACTCTTGTAGTGTAAGATTCACCTCGAAGTTTCAGGGCTGTTAGCTCAGTTGGTAGAGCAGTTGACTCTTAATCAATAGGTCCAAGGTTCGAATCCTTGACAGCCCACCAAATTCGAAAGCCGCTGGAGAAATCTGGCGGCTTTTTTCTTAGCCAGGGTGGTAGTTCGCCCGGTCATTGTTCAGGTGCTGATGGTTGGGCCGGCGCGCAGGCGCGCCTGGCTTCCGCTTTGTCGGCGCTCCTGCAACAATGCTGCGCTGAGTCAGTATTGCGAAAGTGGCGGAATTGGTAGACGCCCTGGATTTAGGTTCCAGTGCCGCAAGGCGTGGGGGTTCGAGTCCCCCCTTTCGCACCAGTCAGTGGTGGTCTTTGCCCACTCTGGGGCCTTTCAGACAACCTGCAGACAACCTGTATGGGTCTGCCCGCTGGCGGCCACGGGCGATATCGGCCAAACTAAAGGGCTGCGGTGCATAACCGCGCCCTACAACCGTTTCATCCATCACATCGAACCGGGGCGGTTGCCGCCGGTGGCAGGAGTCAACATGCAAGCTTCGATCGAATCCACCGGCAATCTGGAACGCCGCCTGAGCTTCTCGCTGCCGGAAGAGCGTCTGCAGGGGCATATCAGCGGCCGTCTTGGCGAAATCGCGCGCACCGCGCGCATCAAGGGTTTCCGCCCGGGCAAGGTGCCGGCCAAGGTGATCGAGCAGCGTTTTGGCCCGCAGGTGCGCGCCGAGGCGCTGGACGGCCTGCTGCGCGAGACCTTTGACGCCGCCCTGCGCCAGCACGAGCTGCGTATTGCCGGTAACCCGCGTATCGACAAGGCCGGCGAAGGCGAGTTCGACTTCGTTGCCACCGTTGAGCTGATCCCGGACTTCGGCGACGTCGACGTCACCAAGCTGACCGTCGTGCGCCACACCGCCGACATCAGCGATGCCGACATCGACCAGATGATCGAGAACCTGCGCGCCCAGCGCCGCACCTGGAAGCCGGTTGCACGCGGCGCCCAGGAAGGCGATCTGGTTGGCCTGGAAACCTGGTCGCAGGCTGGCGACGAGCGTCTGCCGGCTGAGGGTGTCGAGAAGGGCACCATCATCATCGGCCAGGGCATGATGTTCGAGCAGATCGAAAAGGGCCTGGTCGGCCTGGCCAAGGGTGAAGAAAAGACCCTGGACGTCGAGTTCCCGGCTGACTGGCGCGTGCCGGCACTGGCCGGCAAGACCGTGCAGGTCACCGTCAAGGCCGTCGAAGTGTCCGAGCAGGACATGCCGGAAGTCGACACCGCCTTCATCAAGAGCTTTGGTGTGAAGAATGGCGACGTGGAGCAGTTCCGCGCCGACATCCGCTCCAACCTGGAGCGCGAGCTCAAGGGCGCGCTGATGAACCGTCTGCGTCGCGAAGTGGGTGAGCAGCTGATTGCCGCCTATTCCTCGGTCGAGCTGCCGCCGCGTCTGGTCGAGGGTGAAGCCCGCTCGATGCTGGCCCAGCAGATTGATGCCATCCGTCGCCAGGGCGGCAACCCGGGCGAAGTGCCGGCCGATGCCCATGAAGGCTTCAAGGACGCCGCTTCCAAGCGCGTGCTGGTCGGCCTGCTGGTCGGTGAAGTGGCCCGCAAGAACGAGCTGCGCCTGGACCCGAAGCGCCTGAACGAAACCATGCGCCTGATCGCTTCGACCTACGAAGAGCCGGAGCAGGTCATTGAGATGTACCGCAATGATCCCCAGCTTATGTCGGGTCTGCAGAACCGTGTGATGGAAGAGCAGGTGATCGACTGGATCGCCGAGCGCGCCCAGCACACCGAGCAGGCATTGACGTTCCAGGAAGCCATCCGCCAGTAAGCTGGCGGTGTTTCATCCCCGCGCCACGGCGCGGGGAGTTCCCTCCCAAAATAGGTGCCTCACGTAATGGACAACCGAACCAAAGCTCTGAACATGGTTCCGATGGTGGTCGAACAGACCAGCCGCGGCGAGCGCGCCTACGATATCTATTCGCGCCTGCTCAAAGAGCGCCTGATTTTCCTGGTCGGTCCGATCGACGACCATATGGCGAACGTTGTGGTGGCGCAGCTGCTGTTCCTTGAGTCGGAAAACCCCGAGAAGGAAATCAGCATCTACATCAACTCGCCGGGCGGCGTGGTCACTGCTGGCATGGCGATCTACGACACCATGCAGTACATCAAGCCGGACGTGAGCACCACCTGCATCGGCCAGGCCGCCTCGATGGGCGCGCTGCTGCTGGCTGCCGGTGCGCCGGGCAAGCGCTTCGCGCTGCCGAATTCGCGCGTGATGATTCACCAGCCGCTGGGCGGCTACCAGGGCCAGGCCACGGACATCGATATCCATGCCCGTGAAATCCTGACCCTGCGTTCGCGCCTGAACGAGGTGCTGGCCAAGCACACCGGCCAGGACCTGGAGACCATCGCCCGCGACACCGAGCGTGACAACTTCAAGAGCGCGGCCGAAGCTGCGGCCTACGGTCTGGTGGACCAGGTGCTGGAACGCCGTCCGGAAGAGAGCATCCAGGCCTCCTGATGCGTTGAATGGCCAGAAAATCGGCCTAATTTGCAGGGTCGGAACCGGACTGGTGTCCCTCCGGCCCTGTGCTATTCTCGAAATTGAACCCCCTGTTCAGAGGGGGAAGCAACTGGGTAAGCGAAGCATGAGCGAAGACCGGCAAGGTCGTACCGGGGACAGCAGTGGCAAGATTCTGTACTGCTCGTTCTGCGGCAAGAGTCAGCACGAAGTCCGTAAGCTGATCGCAGGCCCGAGCGTGTTCATCTGTGATGAATGCGTGGAGCTGTGCAACGACATCATCCGTGAGGAACTTGAGGAAAAGGCGCAGTCGGCGCGCAGTTCGCTGCCCAAGCCGCGCGAGATCCTCGAGGTGCTCGACCAGTACGTGATTGGCCAGAACCGCGCCAAGCGCACGCTGGCGGTTGCGGTGTACAACCACTACAAGCGCATCGAGAGCCGTTCCAAGAGCGACGACGTCGAGCTGTCCAAGTCCAACATCCTGCTGGTCGGCCCGACCGGTTCGGGCAAGACGTTGCTGGCCGAAACGCTGGCGCGCCTGCTCAACGTGCCGTTCACCATGGCTGACGCGACCACCCTGACCGAAGCCGGTTACGTGGGCGAGGATGTGGAAAACATCATCCAGAAGCTGCTGCAGAAGTGCGACTACGACGTCGAGAAGGCGCAGCAGGGCATCGTCTACATCGATGAAATCGACAAGATCTCGCGCAAGAGCGAGAACCCGTCGATCACCCGCGATGTGTCCGGCGAAGGCGTACAGCAGGCCCTGCTGAAGCTGATCGAAGGCACCGTGGCCAGCGTTCCGCCGCAGGGCGGCCGCAAGCACCCGCAGCAGGAATTCCTGCAGGTCGACACCAAGAACATCCTGTTCATCTGCGGCGGCGCGTTCGCCGGCCTGGACAAGGTGATCCAGGCCCGTTCCACCGACACCAGCAGCATTGGTTTCGGTGCCAAGGTGAAGAGCGCCGAGCGCAAGCAGGAAATCGGCAAGGTGCTGGCGGAGGTCGAGCCGGAAGATCTGATCAAGTTCGGCCTGATCCCGGAGTTCGTCGGCCGCCTGCCGGTGGTTGCGACCCTGGAAGAGCTGGACGAGCCGGCCCTGATCCAGATCCTGACCGAGCCCAAGAACGCCATCACCAAGCAGTTCAAGAAGCTGTTCGAGATGGAGAACGTGGAGCTGGAGTTCCGCCCCGATGCGCTGTCGGCTATCGCCAAGAAGGCGCTCAAGCGCAAGACCGGCGCCCGTGGCCTGCGCACCATCGTCGAGTCGGTGCTGCTGGACACCATGTACGAGCTGCCTTCGCAGGAAAACGTCAGCAAGGTTGTGGTGGACGAGTCGGTCATCGAGAACAAATCCGAGCCCTACATCGTCTACCAGACGCCGCCGGAACCGGTCAAAACCGCCTCTGGCGAGTGAACCCGGGCGGGCTGAGGTGAATAGGCGGTTGCGCCGCTCACGTTCAGCTTTCGACAGCTCTTGCAACACCTCGCCGATGGCCCCATAACGGGGCCATCGGCTTTTTTATTTAGCCTCCACCGAATCTCGGAGCCCCCATGGCCCAGTCCCAACTCGAAGTCCTCGACCTGCCGGTCCTGCCGCTGCGCGACGTGGTGGTGTTCCCGCACATGGTCATCCCCCTGTTCGTGGGCCGCGACAAGTCCATGCAGGCGCTGGAGCGCGCGATGGAGGCCGACAAGCGCATCCTGCTGCTCGCACAGAAGTCGGCTGAAACCGACGACCCGGCGGCTGCCGACCTGTATACGGTCGGTACCCTGGCGCAGGTGTTGCAACTGCTGAAGCTGCCCGACGGCACCATCAAGGTGCTGGTCGAAGGCCTGTCGCGCGTGGCCGTGGACAAGGTCCATGAGCAGGACGGCTCGCTGCAGGGCCACGGCGTGGAAATCGAATCGGACGACTCGCGCGAGCCGCGTGAGATCGAGGCGATTGCCCGTTCGCTGATGTCGCTGTTCGAGCAATACGTCAAAACCAACCGCAAGCTGCCGCCGGAGCTGTTGCAGACCCTGGCCGGCATCGAAGAGCCGACGCGTCTGGCCGATACCATTGCCGCGCACATCGGCGTGCGCCTGGCCGACAAGCAGAAGCTGCTGGAGACCCTGCAGGTCGGCGACCGTCTGGAAATGCTGGTCGGTCTGGTCGACGGCGAAATCGATGTGCAGCAGCTGGAAAAGCGCATCCGCGGCCGCGTCAAATCGCAGATGGAAAAGAGCCAGCGCGAGTACTACCTCAACGAGCAGATGAAGGCCATCCAGAAAGAACTGGGTGACCTGGATGAAGCGCCGGGTGAGATGGAAGAGCTGGCGCGCAAGATCGCCGAAGCCGGCATGCCCAAGCCGGTCGAGACCAAGGCCAAGAACGAGCTCAACAAGCTCAAGCAGATGTCGCCGATGTCGGCCGAAGCCGCGGTGGTGCGTAATTATCTGGAATGGCTGCTGGGCGTGCCGTGGAAGAAGCGCACCAAGGTCCGCAAGGATCTGAAGGTCGCACAGGACACGCTGGACGCCGACCATTACGGGCTGGACAAGGTCAAGGATCGCATCCTTGAATACCTTGCCGTGCAGGCGCGGGTGAAGCAGATGAAGGGCCCGATCCTGTGCCTGGTTGGTCCGCCGGGCGTGGGCAAGACCTCGCTGGGTCAGTCCATCGCCAAGGCCACCAACCGCAAGTTCGTGCGCATGAGCCTGGGCGGCGTGCGTGACGAAGCCGAGATCCGTGGCCATCGCCGCACCTATGTCGGTTCGATGCCGGGCCGCATCGTGCAGAACCTCAACAAGGTTGGCAGCAAGAACCCGCTGTTCGTGCTGGATGAAATCGACAAGATGTCGATGGATTTCCGCGGCGATCCGTCCTCGGCGCTGCTTGAAGTGCTGGACCCGGAACAGAACAACGCCTTCAACGATCACTACCTCGAGGTCGATCTGGACCTGAGCGAAGTGATGTTCGTGGCGACCTCCAACTCGCTGAACATTCCGGGCCCGTTGCTGGACCGTATGGAAGTTATCCGCATCCCGGGTTACACCGAGGATGAGAAGCTCAACATCGCCATGCGCTACCTGCTGAGCAAGCAGCTCAAGGCCAATGGCCTGAAGCCTGAAGAGCTGGCGATCGAGGAAGATGCCATCCGCGGCATCGTGCGTTATTACACGCGCGAATCCGGCGTGCGTAACCTCGAGCGCGAAATCGCCAAGATCTGCCGCAAGGTGGTGAAGGAAATCGCCCTGGCCGGGCCGCAGCCGGTGAAGAAGGCTGCAGCCAAGAAGTCGGCCAAGAAGCCGAAGGCGCTGGTGGTGGTGGACGCGAAGAACCTGGACAAGTACCTGGGCGTGCAGCGTTTCGACTTCGGCCGTGCCGAGGAAGAGAATGAGATCGGCCTGGTCACCGGCCTGGCCTGGACCGAAGTCGGCGGCGAGCTGCTGCAGGTCGAGTCGACGCTGATCCCGGGCAAGGGTGCAGTGACTCTGACTGGCCAGCTCGGCAACGTGATGAAGGAATCGGCGACGGCGGCCTTGTCGGTGGTGCGCGCGCGCGCCGAGGCCCTCGGCATCGACGTGGATTTCCTGCAGAAGCACGACGTCCACCTGCACGTACCCGATGGCGCCACGCCGAAGGACGGCCCCAGCGCGGGTATCGCGATGGTGACGTCGCTGGTGTCGACGCTGACCAAGGTGCCGGTCAAGGCCGAAGTCGCGATGACTGGCGAGATCACCCTGCGTGGTCGCGTCACTGCCATTGGCGGCTTGAAGGAGAAGTTGCTGGCGGCGCTGCGCGGCGGGATCCGCACCGTGGTCATCCCCGAGGAGAATCGCAAGGATCTGGTGGATATCCCGGCCAATGTCACCCGTGATCTGACCATTGTGCCGGTGAAGTGGATCGACGAAGTGCTGGATATCGCGCTGGCAACCCCGCTGGCGCCGAAGAAAACAGGTAAAAGTGCGCAGCGTGTCGCAGTTCGCGGCAAGACGAAGGCAGCTCCCACGGCCCGCGTCAAGCACTGAAGTGTGAACGTAAAACCCCTCAAAACCCGCGTCATTAAAGGCTTTTCAGCTTGCGCGGGTAGGGGGGCGCTGGTATAAAAGTGCCACTCACGCAGCATCAGCTTGTTGCTGGCGTGTTTGCAGGTTCTTCGGCGGTCGTGGGTCTTGGGGACGCACGGCTGCCACTCAAAATAATTCCGCGGATTACCCGCAAAGGGAGTTTTACAGAATGAACAAGACCGAATTGATTGATGGCGTTGCCGGTGCTGCTGACCTGACCAAGGCTGAAGCTGGCCGTGCGGTTGATGCCGTCATCGCCGAGATCACCAAGGCCCTGAAGAAGGGTGAGGCCGTGACTCTGGTGGGCTTCGGTACGTTCCAGGTTCGTGAGCGCGCTGCGCGCACCGGCCGTAACCCGAAGACCGGCGAAGAGATCAAAATCGCTGCTGCAAAAAATCCTGCCTTCAAGGCTGGTAAAGCTCTGAAAGACGCTGTAAACTAAGCGGCTCAGCTGGGGTGCTTAGCTCAGCGGTAGAGCGTCTCCCTTACACGGAGAGGGTCGGGGGTTCGAAACCCTCAGCACCCACCAAGTTAAGCATTGCAGTACAGTTTGAAAGTGTGGAGCGGTAGTTCAGTTGGTTAGAATGCTGGCCTGTCACGCCGGAGGTCGCGGGTTCGAGTCCCGTCCGCTCCGCCAGTTGTCTCAAAGCCCTCGGCGCAAGCCGGGGGCTTTTTTTTGGCCCGCGATTGACAGTGCCCGAGTTGGGCGCAGGGCAGGAAGCGGGTTAAACTGCCCGGCTCGCCACTCAGGCCTCGATTTGCCCATGCTGCAGAAACTTCGCGACAAGACCTCAGGCTGGATCGTTACGGTGATCATGGGCCTGTTGATGATCCCGTTCCTGTTTGTGATCGACAACAGCTACCTCGGTGGTGTCGGCGCACAGAACGTTGCCAAGGTGTCCGCCCCGCCGTCATGGTGGACGTCGGCACCGTCGTGGTGGCCGATGTCGTTCCTGTGGAAGCACCACGAAGTCAGCGTCGAGGACTTCCGCGGCCGCTTCGAACAGGCACGCATGCAGGCGCGCGAACAGCAGGGCGACAACTTCGACCCGCGCGAATTCGAGACCACCGAGAACAAGCGCCTCGTGCTTGATCAGCTGATCGACGAACAGGTCGTTCGCCTGGCTGCCGAAGATGCGCATATCGTCATCGGCGACAAGGCCGTTCGTGATTACATCGCGGCGATCCCTGGCTTCCAGAAGGACGGCAAGTTCGATGCTGACCAGTACCGTCTGGCGCTGGCGCAGAGCATGCCGCCGCGTACACCGGCGATGTTCGAGCAACTGGTGCGTACCAGCCTGCAGCAGTCGATCATTCCTTCCGCGCTGGCCGAATCGGGTTTCACCACCAAGGGTGAGAGCGAGCGTCTGTTGAAGCTGCTCGGTGAAACCCGTGACGTCGAGTTCGCGTTGCTGCCGGCTGTTGCCGCTGACACCGCCGCAGTCACCGATGCCGAGATCGACCAGTGGTACAAGGCGCACCCGAAGGATTTCCGCCAGCCGGAAAGCGTCACCATTGAATACGTTGAGCTGAACGCTGCCAGCATGCCGGCAGCGACGGCGGCTGACGAAGCTGCCCTGCGTCAGCGCTATGAAGACGAGAAGGCGCGTTTTGTCAGTGCCGACCAGCGTCTGGCTTCGCACATCCTGATTGCCAAGGGCAGCGATGAGAAGGCAGCCGAGGCCAAGGCGGCCAAGCTCGCCGCCGAAGCCAAGCAGCCGGGTGCCGACTTCGCTGCGTTGGCCAAGGCCAACTCGGAAGATCCGGGCTCCAAGGATGCCGGTGGCGACCTGGGCTGGGTTGAGAAGGGCGTGATGGTCAAGCCGTTCGAAGACGCGCTGTTCGCCATGAAGGCTGGTGACGTGGTTGGCCCGGTCAAGACCGAGTTCGGCTACCACGTGCTGAAGCTGCGCGAGATCAAGGGTGGCGAAGGCCGTCCGTTCGAAGAGGTGCGTGACCAGCTGGCTGCCGAGCAGCTGCAGGCCGATACCGAGAAGGCGTTCAATGAGCTGAGCAGTCGCCTGGTCGATCTGGTGTACAAGAACCCGACCGAACTGGGCGGCGCAGCCAAGGAAGTTGGCCTGCCGGTGCAGAGCCTGGGCCCGTTCAACCGTGGCAACGCCAGCGGCATCGCTGCCAATCCGGCAGTGTTGAAGGCCGTGTTCTCCGACGCACTGAAGGAAGATGGCACGGTCAGCGACCCGATCGAACTGGCGCCGAACCACACTGTCATGGTGCGTGTCACCGCGCACACCCCGGAGCAGGCGATTCCGCTTGCGCAGGCGCGTGAGCAGGTGATCGCTGCAGTGCGTTTGCACCGTGCCGAAGAGGCCTCGAAGAAGGCTGCTGACGCGTTGCTGGCCAAGTTGAACGGCGGCCAGACCCTGCAGGCGTTGGCTGGCCCCGAGCAGCTGCAGTTGCTGCCAATGCCGGGCCTGCCGCGCACCGCGCCGATGCCGACCGCTGAAGCCAACCGCGCTGCGTTCACCGCTGCGGCTCCGGTCGGCGACAAGCCCAGCTATGGCAAGGTCGAGATGGAGCCGGGCCGCTATGCGGTGTTCGCGGTCACCAAGGTGACCCCGGGCAACCCGGCCGAAGTGCCGGAAGCGCAGCAGGCCATGCTCAAGGATCAGCTGAGCCAGATCGACGGCGCCGCCGCAGCCAAGGCTTATGTCGACGGCATGCGCAAGCGCTACAAGGTGCAGGTGCAGGAATCCCAGCTCTGAGCATCTGAGCAGCACCCAAGAAACAGCCCGGCCAAAAGCCGGGCTTTTTCTTGGGTAGTGCCGAGCCTTGCTGGGCTGGGGCGTCACCGGTGTTCGTCCTGTTTGTGGGTGGGGGGTCAGCCGCGAAGCTGAGGGTGCATCGGATCGCAAAGGTGCTGGTGATCTCCTTGCTACTGGCTTCGCGGCTCACGCCGCTCCTACATGCAGAGGATTGTCTTGTAGGAGCGGCGTGAGC